>JAFSBJ010000139.1 GCA_017437345.1 Clostridia bacterium
CGTAGAGGAATTATAATAAAAGGGAGGTGCTTTAGGCATGAAATTATTTGAACTCCAGCCCGGCGTTGGTTCCAACAAAGACACCAAAAGAAAAGGCAGAGGCCACGGCAGCGGTAACGGTAAAACTGCAGGCAGAGGTCACAAGGGTCAGAATGCAAGATCCGGCGGCGGTGTAAGAATCGGTTTTGAAGGCGGTCAGATGCCTATCTACAGAAGATTACCGAAACGCGGTTTCAATAATATATTTGCTCTTAAGTATGCTGAAATTAATGTTTCAGACTTAAATAAATTTGAAGATGGCGCAGTTGTTGACGCTGCCGCTTTAAAAGAAGCAGGCATCATCAAAAAAACACTTGACGGTATCAAAGTTCTCGGAAATGGCGAAGTTTCCAAGAAGGTTATCGTTAAAGCCGCTAAATTCACAGAAGCTGCAAAAGAGAAAATCGTTGCAGCAGGCGGAAAGTATGAGGTGATGTAAGGTGTTTAAAACTCTTAGAAACGCATGGTCAATTCCTGACCTCAGAAAAAAGATGCTTTACACCTTGCTCATGATTTTCGTTTTTAGACTCGGTTCATTTATCCCTGTTCCAGGTCTTAACCCCGCAGCTCTTGCAGAGCTTGTTGCCAAAGAAAATTCACTCTTCGGCCTTATGGATGCTTTTTCCGGCGGAGCGTTTAGTAATGCGACAATCTTTGCTATGGGTATTACCCCATACATCAACTCATCAATTATACTCCAGCTTTTAACAGTTGCAATTCCTGCCCTTGAAAGACTTTCAAAAGAAGGCGAAGAAGGCAGAAAAGTAATTGCAAAATGGACAAGAATAACAACAATTATCTTAGCTTTCATTCAGGCAACAGGTCTTTATTTCGGTATTAAGAATGCTGTTTTAGAGCAGAACTTTGCCAGCTATGTAGTAATCGTTGCAACATTCACCGCAGGTACTGCATTTCTTATGTGGCTCGGTGAACAGATTACCGAAAAAGGTGTTGGTAATGGTATTTCCATCATCATCTTTGCAGGTATCGTAGCTTCAATCCCCACAATGGCTAAAAACCTTTTGGGAAGCGTAACACAGTTTGGTGCTCCCTGGTGGACAATCGCACTTGTGCTTGTGTTTAACCTTGCAATGATTGTGTTTGTTGTATTCATCACAGATGCAGAAAGAAGAATCCCCGTTCAGTATGCCAAGAGAGTTGTTGGCAGAAAAATGTACGGTGGTCAGAGCACTCATATTCCGCTTAAAGTTGCTATGGCAGGTGTTATTCCGATTATCTTTGCTATGTCAATCTTAAGCTTCCCAACAACAATAATGCAGTTTACAGGCGAACCCGAATCAGCTTTCTGGCTTGGTTTCTGGCGACTGCTGTCTCCATCATCATGGGTATATATTGTGCTCTATCTCCTGCTCATTGTTTTCTTCACATATTTCTACACAGCAATTCAGTTTAATCCAATTGAAGTTGCTAACAATATGAAGAAAAACGGCGGCTTCGTTCCCGGAATAAGACCGGGCGCACCCACAAGCTCCTATATCAGCAGAATACTTTCCAGAATCACCTTAGCCGGTGCATTCTTCTTAGGTATTGTTGCAGTTATTCCGCTTGTTATCGCCAAGATTTACCCATCAATTCAGAGTGTTTCAATCACAGGTACATCACTTCTCATTATGGTAGGTGTTGCACTTGAAACAGTTAAACAGATTGAATCACAGATGATGATGCGTCACTATAAAGGTTTTCTTGATTAATATTAGATGAGGTATAGTATATGAAATTAATAATGCTTGGAGCTCCGGGCGCCGGCAAAGGCACCCAGGCCATCATATTAAGCGAAAGATACGAAATACCAACAATCTCAACCGGTGTGATTATAAGAAATGCCATTAAAACCGGAACACAAACCGGGAAAATGGCAAAGGATTACATCGAGAAGGGGCAGCTTGTTCCCGATAGTGTTGTTATCGGAATAATAAAGGAGCGTCTTGGAGAAGACGATTGCAAAAACGGCTTTATCCTCGACGGTTTCCCCCGGACTATCCCTCAGGCCGAAGCTCTTGATGAATTCGGAATTGAGATTGATAAGGTTCTTGATATTGAAGTGCCCGATGAGGCAATTGTTGAAAGACTTTCAGGCAGACGCGAATGTTCAAAATGCGGTGCCACCTATCACATTGCAAACAATCCTTCCAAAAAGGGAGATAAATGTGAAAGATGTGAAGGTGATTTAGTTTGCCGCAAGGACGACGCTCCAGAAACAGTTCTTTCGCGCCTTGAGGTTTACCATTCACAGACAGAACCTCTAATTGAATTTTATAAAAATAAGGGAATTCTTTTTGAGGCTGACGGCACTAAGGGTGTTGAAGCCACAACAAAAGAAATAATATCCGTTCTTGAAGCTTAAGCATTTTGCGGAGGACATACAGTGATTAGTATTAAATCAACTTCTGAAATAGAAAAAATGCGTGCTGCCGGCAAAATACTTTGCGGCACATTCAAAGAATTGGAAAAGCATATACAACCGGGTATCACAACTAAGGAATTGGATAAAATTGCGTATGACTATATCTTAAGTCAGGGAGCAAAGCCGTCATTTCTTAATTATAACGGCTTTCCCGCAAGCATTTGTGCTTCTGTTAACGATGTGGTTATCCACGGTATCCCCGATAATACTAAGCTTAATGAAGGCGACATATTAAGCATTGATTTGGGCGCAGTTTTAAATGGATACCATAGTGATGCTGCAAGAACATATCCTGTGGGAAATATTTCAGACGACGCAAAGCGCCTCATTGAAGTTACAAAGCAAAGCTTTTTTGAGGGAATGAAATATTTAAGACATGGCGAAAGGCTCTATAGCGTTTCGGCGACAATTCAGGATTATGTGGAATCACATGGCTACAGTATCGTAAGAGGCTACTGCGGACACGGTATAGGAAAACAGCTTCACGAAGACCCCGAAATTCCAAACTATGGAAGCTTCGGCCATGGCATAAGGCTCTGCAAGGGAATGACAGTTGCAGTTGAGCCTATGGTAAACCAGGGTAGATTTGAAACAAAGGTTTTAAGTGATGGCTGGACGGTGAAAACCAAAGACGGTAAATTAGCGTGTCACTATGAAAACACTGTTCTCATAACAGACGGTACCCCCGAAATACTCACAATTTGTGAATGATATAGAATGATTAAGGGAGGTTTTATCCTTGGCAAAAGAAGATGTTTTTGAATTAGAAGGCACAGTGCTGGAAGCACTGCCAAATGCAATGTTTATTGTAGAATTTGAAAATGGTCATAAAATCCAGGCTTATATTTCCGGAAAGCTTAGAACTAATTTCATAAGAATACTTCCCGGAGACAAGGTTAAGGTTGAAATGTCACCCTATGACCTGAGCAAGGGTCGTATTACATGGAGAGCTAAATAAGCTTAGAGGCGAAACAGTCGGTTACGCCTATGTATTTTAGAGGAGGTAATAAACATGAAGGTTAGACCATCAGTTAAACCTATGTGTGAAAAATGCAAAATAATTAAAAGAAAAGGCAATATAATGGTTATTTGCCAGAACCCCAAACACAAACAGAAACAGGGTTAATTAAAGCTTATAGCTGAAAAGGTGCGGCTGAACAAAAGCTTCCTTTTAGAGACAAAGATTTTGTCTTATAACTTTTGTAATCCTTTCAGTTATGATATACAATTTTTAAGATATTAAACAGGAGGTGCAAAAAGCTAATGGCAAGAATAGCAGGTATCGACTTACCAAACGAAAAAAGAGTTGAATACGGTCTTACCTATGTTTATGGTATCGGCGTAGCAAGCTCAAGAAAAATTTTAGAAGAAGCAGGAATCAATCCTGATACAAGAGTTAAAGACCTCACAGAAGATGACGAAAAGAAAATCAGAGAAATCATCGACAGAGACTACACAGTTGAAGGTGATTTAAAGAGACAGGTTGCTCTTGATATTAAAAGACTTATAGAAGTAGGCTGTTACAGAGGCCTTCGTCACAGAAAAGGACTCCCCGTAAGAGGCCAGAGAACAAAAACTAATGCAAGAACCAGAAAAGGTCCAAAGAGAACCATTGCTGGTAAGAAGAAATAATCCGAGGAGGGATAGTTAAGTATGGCTGTTCAGGCAAGAAAAAGTCGTAAAAGACGCGAAAAAAAGAACATTGAACGCGGTTGCGCTCACATCCGTTCTACTTTTAACAATACAATAGTTACTATCACCGATACTCAGGGTAATGCGTTATCATGGGCATCTTCCGGTGGTTTAGGCTTCAGAGGTTCAAGAAAGAGCACTCCTTTTGCTTCTCAGATGGCTGCAGAAACTGCTGCTAAAGCTGCAATGGAGCATGGTCTTAAAACCGTTGAAGTATATGTAAAAGGTCCCGGCGCAGGTAGAGAGGCTGCAATCAGAGCTCTCCAGACAGCAGGACTTGAAGTTAGTATGATTAAAGATGTAACACCGATTCCTCATAACGGTTGCAGACCGCCTAAGAGAAGAAGAGTGTGATTAACTAGGAGGTGTAATAATGGCACGATATACAGATGCAGTATGCCGTCTCTGCCGCCGCGAAGGTCAGAAACTCTTCTTAAAAGGTCAGAGATGTTACAGCGCAAAATGCGCAATAGACAAAAGAGCATATGCTCCCGGTCAGCACGGACAGAGCAGAAAGAAACTCTCCGGCTACGGTCAGCAGCTCAGAGAAAAACAGAAAGCAAAAAGATATTATGGTGTTTTAGAAAAACAGTTTGCTCATTATTTTGAAATAGCAGAAAAGAAAGCCGGCGTTACAGGTGAAAACCTTCTCCAGGTATTAGAGAGCCGCTTCGACAATGTTATCTACAGATTAGGTTTTGGCCTTTCAAGAGCAGAAGCCAGACAGCTTGTTGTTCATGGTCACTTCCTTATAAATGGCAACAAGGTTGATATTCCTTCTTATCTTGTTAAAGAAGGCGATGTTATCACCATTAAAGAATCAAGCAGAAGCCTTCCCAAAATCAAAGCTATTTTAGAACAGACAGAAGGCAGAGCTATTCCAAAGTGGCTTGATCTTGATACAAACTCACTCCAGGCTAAAGTTGTTACTCTTGCTAAAAGAGAAGACATCGATCTTGAAGTTGAAGAACATCTTATTGTCGAATTGTACTCCAAATAATAAGTTTTTCTTCAGAAATGAGATAATTATAGTTTTGAAATGGAGGGTTATATTATGATCGAAATGGAAAAACCCCGCGTTGAGTGCGTGGAAAAAAGTGCCGACGGAAAATATGCCAGATTCGAAGTTGAACCTTTAGAGAGAGGTTATGGTATTACTCTTGGTAACTCCATAAGAAGAGTTTTATTATCATCTCTTCCCGGTGCAGCTCCGATTAGCGTTAAAATCGACGGAGTTCTCCACGAGTTTTCAACAATTCCGGGTGTTAAAGAAGATGTAACCGAAATTATTTTAAACATCAAAAAACTCGTTGCAAAGCTTTATTCCGACACACCGAAAACCGTTTATATCGAAGCTTCCGGTGAGGGTGAGGTTTTTGCAAGAGATATAAGATGCGACCATGAGGTTGAAATAATAAATGGCGATCTTCACATTGCTACACTCAGTGATAATGCCCGTCTTTACATGGAAATTACCCTTGCAAAAGGCAGAGGCTATGTAACCAGCGAGAAAAACAAAGAAAACATTCAGAATGTTATCGGTGTTATCCCCGTTGATTCAATCTATTCGCCTATCGACAAGGTAAACTACAATGTTACTAACACCAGAGTTGGACAGGTAACAGATTATGATAAGCTTACTCTCGAAATTTTTGCTGACGGAACAATTGCTCCGGAAGAAGCGCTTAGTTTAAGTGAAAAAATTTTGAACGATCATATGAATTTGTTCATAGATCTTACCGATGAGATAAGAGATACTGACATTATGGTTCAGAAAGAAGAAAATCAGAAGGATAAGGTTCTTGAATTAACAATTGAAGAATTAGACCTTTCTGTTCGTTCTTTCAACTGCCTCAAACGCGCAGGCATCAACACCGTTGAAGATTTAGTAAGCAAATCTGAAGGTGAAATGATGAGAGTCAGAAATCTTGGTAGAAAATCTCTTGAAGAGGTTGTTGGAAAGCTCAATTCTTTAGGCTTCCAGTTCTCAAAGGAATATGACGAATAATAAGTAGCAATAAGGCTACTTCGGACTTTATATTTTGATAAAGGAGGAATTCTAATGCCCGGTACAAGAAAGCTCGGTCGTGCAACAAGCCATAGAGATGCAACACTTAGAAATCTCACAACTCAGCTTTTAGAATTTGGCAAGATTGAAACAACTCTTGCAAAAGCTAAAGAAGTTAGATGCATGGCTGAAAAAATGATTACACTTGGCAAAACCAATACATTACACACCAGAAGACAGGCTCTTGGTTACATCACAAAAGAAGATGTTGTAACAAAGGTGTTTAATGAAATAGCTCCCAAATATGCTGAAAGAAAAGGCGGCTATACAAGAATTTATAAAATGGGTCCCAGACGCGGCGATGCTGCTGAAGTGGCTATAATCGAACTTGTGTAATTTATAATCAAATAGAAAAATCCATCGCTTAGGCGGTGGGTTTTTTGCTTCATATGGAATTAGTTTCAAGTTGTGCTTTTTGTAATTCAGACTTATTGTGAAAATAATTCAGAATGGAAAATTGTTGTTTGGTGAATTATTTTGACTAATAAATTTGTAGGGGTCGGCCTCCCGGACGACCCGCATAAGATTGCTGAAATCAAGCGGGATGTCGAGGACGCCATCCCCTACAATATGATATTAGAACCTAGCCGCCAAACAATAATTTATGCCTTGATGCCATATTGAGATTAGAACAATTGACAAATAATTACTACCGATAATAAGGGTATAAAAAATTGTGTTAATTAATTCCTGAAGAATTAATTAACACAATTTTGCTTATTTCAAAAAAGTGTACCTTTTTAGTACGCAAAGATGAATAAAATGGATTCTGAACAAATAAATTTAATTTGTTTGCAACTAATTTTTGTTCTTGGGTTGTTAGTGATTTTAAATTTTTTTCAAATTCTACAATTATGCATTAAGCATTTCATCGAATATATCGGCAACAGCTTCAAATTCCTTGTCGTCTTCAATTTCAACAAGGTCTTCAAGGTCGTCGGGGTCATCTTCGCTTGTAACTGCCTTTAAAATAAAATATTCTTCACTTTCTTCATCAGCAGGAATAAGAGCGATATAGGTTGCGCCTTCGTATTCTGTGTCTGCAATGATTTCAAATTTTACTTCGTTGCCATCTTCATCAATAAGAGGCACAATGTTTTCTTCAAAAATATTTTCTGCCATTTTTATCATTCCTTTCGGTAGTTTAAATTAATTATATACTAAAGATTTTTTAAAGTCAATGCCTGCATCAGATTGGTGCAGGTTATTTTTCTTTTATATGGGAAAATTAAAAAAGAAAAGGGAGTGTAGGTTAAATGCTATTAAAAAGAGCAGCCATCATAAAAAGAATATTTGTTTTTCTTTTTCTTTTGCTTTGTGTTCGTCTGGGACAAATCGGAATAATAAACAAAGAAAGCCTTGAAGCTATGGCGCAGCTGCAGCAGGAAAGGTTTGTGGAGCTTGAAAATATAAGGGGAACTATTACAGATTGCCATGGTGACAACCTTACGGGGGACAAAAAAGAAACTCTTTATCTGGCATCTGACGGAAGCGTGGCAAGAGAAAAAACTAAAAATACTTTTTTTGAATTTGATAAGATAAAAAGAACACCCCATCTTGCAAAACACCTTATTGGCTACACCTCCCCCGACGGGGAAGGAAAAAGCGGACTTGAAAAGCTTTTTAATGATGAGCTTAAAGAGGATGAAAAAATAAAGCTTTCATATGTTGCAGATGCAGTTGGCTCAGTTGCAGGAAATATTGAAACAACAACTCCAAAATCAAAAAGAAAGCTAAGGCTTACAATAGATAAACAGCTTCAGACTATAGCTGAAAAGGTGATGGATAAGCATATTAAAAAGGGAGCGCTTGTTTTACTAGATGCGCAAAGCTTTGATGTTCTGGCAATGGTTAGCAGGCCTTCTTTTAATGAAGATGCAGTATCGGGTTATGACTTATCTTCAGAAGGTGAGCTTTTAAACAGGGCTCTTATGGGCTATAATGCCGGAAGTGTTTTTAAAATCATAACCTCTGCCGCAATCCTTGAAAAAGATGAAAACTACACCCAAAGGTATTTTGACTGCCGGGGAAGCTTCACCCTTCCGGATGGGCATAGCTTTGCCTGCAACAAAAAAGACGGACATGGTATTCTTTATTTCCCCGATTCCTTTGCCGGCTCCTGCAATTGCAGTTTTTATGTGACGGGATTGGAGGCAGGGGGCGATGCAATAATAGCTATGGCAAAAAAATTCGGCATAGGAAAGCCGCTTTTAAATGCTGAGCTTGAGGAGGCAAAAGGCAACCTTCCTCAAAGAAGCATATATTCTCAGGCGGAAATTCTTAATCTCTCAATAGGTCAGGGAGAAATTCTCATAACTCCCCTGCAATGCGCCGCTCTTGCGGCAACTGTGGCAAATGGCGGAATAAGAAAGGAAATAAATATTGTCAGTTCATTAGATGATGGAAAGAAAAGCACAAATTTAAGAAAAACAGGAGAAGAAAGGGTTATAAGCGAAAAAACAGCCGGAATAATTGCGGATATGATGCGACGATGCGTCACATCGGGAACTGCAATAAATGCCGGGGAAAGTAAGGCTTTAATATCCGGGAAAACAGGCAGCGCTGAAAGCGGATGGATAGATAATGGAAAGCCTATGGTTCACGGATGGTTCTGTGGTTTCTTTCCGTCGGATAAGCCAAAATATGCCATGACAATACTTTCAGAGGGCGGAGAAAGCGGAAGCAGGAGCTGTGTGGCGCCTTTTGTTGAAATAGCAGAGAAAATAATTGAAAAATCCCCTTTAAAAGATTGAATGATTGTGATATAATATAATGGAGTATATATTATAATATAATGTTTGGTTTTGCGAATGATAATTCCAATGGAAACAGCTGGAGATGGGAAAATGAACAAAAGAATTTTGACCTATGTTTTGACAATAGTTTTATCGGCAGTTTTCCTTTTTATTTTTGGAAGCTATGCCTCAGACGGAGTTGAGATTTTTTCGGGCTCTGTCAAGACAGAAAGTGCAGAAATTATTTCTGTTGACAGCTTAACCTCGGCAAGCTTCGGGGAGTTTTCAAGCGAAGTGATTATTTGCACAGCGAAAATCACCTCAGGAAAGTATAAAGGAAACACAGTTGATGTTTATCAGGAATATAATTCTAAAATGCCAAACACAAATCTTGTGGAAGCAGGAGACAAAGTTATTATAAAAAACTATCCCATGGAGGAAAGGGGAATATATTGGGCTGTGGATAGCCATAGAAGAACCCCCGTTCTGATTTTTATGGCGGTAATGTTTTTTGCATCTATTATAATCCTTGGAAAAACCAAGGGCTTAAGAACTGTTATATCCCTTATCTACACCTGTGCCGCGGTGTTTTGTGTGTTTATCCCATGGATATTATCCGGGAAAAACATATATGCCGGAGTGGTTATCGTATGCGGATTTATAACCCTTATGACCTTGCTTCTTGTAAACGGATTTGACAGGAAAACTCTTTGCGCATTTCTTGGCTGCGCAGGAGGGGTTGTTGCGGCAGCTCTTATAACAATTGTGTTTTCATGGATTATGAATTTTTCGGGTTATACCAACGAACATTCCTATTATCTCACATCTCTCCCCCATTCACCCGACCTTTCTGCCATAGCTTTTTCGGCTGTTCTGATAGGGGCTGTGGGTGCTGTGATGGATGTGGCGATGTCGATGTCGTCATCTCTTTATGAGCTGAGTGAAAAGGTGCCGGATATAAGCTTTGGCTCTCTTGTAGCCTCAGGTTTTTCCATTGGCAGAGATATGATGGGTACAATGGCAAACACCCTGGTTCTTGCCTATGTGGGAAGCTCGCTCACCTCGGTACTTCTGATTTTAACTTATTCGGATTCTATATCTGATATATTAAACAAAGAGGCTATAGCCTATGAAATACTCCAGGCAATTGCCGGAAGCATGGGTATTCTTCTTGCAATACCTGTTACCGCTTTTTTCTGCGGAGTGTTTTACATAAAAAATAAGAAATAATATTTATGGGAGGAATTTTTATGAGAAAGCTTTTATCTATGGTATTGATTTTTGTTTTTGTCTGTGGGTTTATGACGGTAAATGCCGAAGTAAAGCCCGAAGCTTCAGGCTATGTGGTAGTTAAAATCCCCCTCCCTGAAAATATAGCTGACAGAGACAACTGGAGGGCACGATTAAGATTTAAAGGCGGTGAGCCAATAACTCTCTCCGCTTTTTATGATGGTTATGTGTTTGGAACAATTCCTGCAGAATATGCCGGAAGGGATGTTGAAGCCTTTATTCCTGAGGATATAAAATTCACCGATGATGATGATTCTCACTTTGAATTTTTTACAATGGAAAGACTTTCTCAGACGGGAGTTATAAAGGGCAATGAAAAAGGCGAAGCAAAGCCTTTTGACAATGTTACAAGAGCCGAAGCGGCGGCAATGGTCAGAAGATTTTTAAATCTTCCCCTTATTGAAGACGGAGACACCTCTTTTGAAGATGTTGATAAATCCGACTGGTTCTTTGGAGAGGTTTTATCCTTATATAAAACAGGAATCGTTAAAGGCGACAGCGAAACTCAGTTTTCACCAATGAGGAATGTCAGCCGGGAGGAAATAACTCTTATGGTTATTAGGGCGCTTGACTATGCAGGACTAAAGTGTCCTCAGAGAACCTCTCAAAACATCATCGACACAGCCTCAGTATCCGACTGGGCAAAGGATGCCTATGAAAGAATCGGCGTGAATTATATTTCCGATTATGACGACACGGACTATGAAAACCCCGTGAGAGTTCTTAATCCTCAAAAGGAAGCATCAAGATATGATGTGGCATATATTTTATATAATTCAGCCAACAGCTGCCAGCTTTATCCGTCGGCTGTGGCTATAGAGTATGGTTTCGACAAAGAGATGCCGGTTATTGATGGTTCAACCTCAACCCATCCCTTTACTCAGTCTGTCTACTCAAGGCTTTTTTATAATGGCCCTTCCCACAAGCTGTATCCTGCAAAACATTCAAAAAGTCATGCCTCGTATCAGCGTCTTATAAACGGTGAGGTGGATATGATTTTTGCATCAGTTTATCCGGCGAGTGATATTTTAGAGATGGCAAAGGAAAAGAATGTGGAAATAGAATTAATTCCAATAGCATATGATGCCATGATTTTCTTTACAAATGCCGAAAATCCTGCAGAAGGTCTCACAAAAGAGCAGATAACAGATATTTATGTTAATAATAAGTACAGTAGTTGGAAAGAGCTGGGCGGAAGCGATGCCACCTTGCATGCATATTGCCGAAACAACGACAGCGGAAGCCATGCCCAGATGGAAAAGCATTTTTTAAATGGAAAGGATATTCATCCTGAGGTAAAAAAAGAAACCTCGATGACAATGTCTAATATTTTAACAGATGTTATGGATGTTAAATACTCAGACCCGGACGGTTATGGCCTTGGCTACAGCATATACTATTATTATCATAATATGGATATGTTTTATAACACCAAAACAGAGTTAAAGCTTCTTTCCATAGATGGCGTAAAGCCAACTGATGAAACAATAGCCGACGGAAGCTACCCCCTTTCCAACAACAGCTACATTGCCTTAAGAAAAGACAGCCCCCAGGATTCTCCTGAGAGAAAGATGGCAGAATTTATGCTGAGCGCTCCGGGGCAGGAGTGCGTTGTAAATGCGGGCTACGGAGCTATCAGAAAATAAAATGATGGGAAAGAGTGCTGCAAATATCCCGGATTGATGAGTTAAACCAAAGAAACAAAGGAAGTGTTATTATGTGGCAAGCATATAATCATATTTTTTTCGGAGCAGAGGTAGTGCTGCTGATAGTTGGAATATATTTATTGTTCCACAGGGTCGGTGTTGTTAAAACCTTTATCTACGGTGCTTTTGTGGTGGCTTTGAATTTTTTGCTATATGCGGTGCCTGTGTTTTATGCAAGAGAGGTTTTAAATAGTGATGCAAGCCTTCTTATGTCTCTTTTGGATTGTGCATCAGCCACAGTAAAGCAGTTTGTGGGCGAAATAAAAACAGAGGCCATCACCGATTATGCCACAATATATCCGAAGTATATTCATATATTCAGTTTTGGTGCAGCTCTTGCTGTTATGACATCCTTCCTTGCCGCATTGGGGCTTTTTGGCCGCCAGACCATCAACAGCATAAAGCTCTTTTACAGAGCCGGCAGTCTGAGCCGGGGAAGCTGTGATGTTGTGTTTGGCTCAGACGAAGCATCAAAGCTTTATGTTAAAAAGCAGAAAAATGCCATTATTGCAGTTGGAGAAGATGAAAAAGAAAAAGCCACAACCCTTATGGAGAGCGGCTTCACAGTTTTGAGAAAGGATTTCTCGGAGGCTTTCTTCAAAAGCAGATATTTTGGAAGAAGTAAAGAATATAATATTATTTTTCCAAACAACAATAATAATTTTATTGGAACTGTAGACACCATCGTTTCATATCTGAAAAGCGGCTGTAGGCTTAGAAATGTGTATTTTTATGTTGAGGCAGACGAAGGCTTTATTGAAATCCTTCAGAATAAAATCACAAATCTTGACAAAGAGCTTTCTGAAGAAGGAGTGTTTTTAAGGGAAAGAATCAATTTCTTCAGCCGTAATGAGCTTATTGCCAGAAAGCTTGTGGAGTCTAATCCCTTAACAAGATATATGCCTGAGGATTTCTTTGCCCCCGACAGAAGCATAAAAGAAGAAAAAAAACTCAATGTGTTTATGCTTGGTATAACACCTCTTTCAATGGAGATTTATAAACAGTTTGTTATAAATAATCAGCTGGTCGGTGAGAAAAATGGAACCTATGTGAGCCATATGGTAAATTACTACATAGCCGACGACAAAAACATCGAATCTCTGTGGTGCTTTGGAGGGCTTAAAAAGGCTCTGGCGGAGCTTTCGGGAAGATGTGATGATTATTTTGAGCTTCCGGAAATGCCATATAATTTCAAGCATATAAATGTAAACCCTTCCGATGCAGAACTTGACGAAATAAGCGCAATTATAAAGAAGCCGGACAGCTATTCCTTTGTTTTTATCGACAGCGGCAACACCTGCACCAACCTTGAATTATGCAACAGACTCCATCTTCTTATTGGCAACCGTGAGAATAACCGAATCTTTGTGTGTGACCCGTCGTGTCTTGCCACAAGCGGTAATGATATAGTGTCCTATGGTGACATTGAAAAGATTTTCTGCCACGATGTTATAGTTGATGAAAGTCTTTATGACCTTGCAAAAAGAATCAATAAAAGCTACAATGAAGACCTTGACGACAATAAAAAGAAAGAATCGGAAAAAACTCAGGCAGAAAAAGAAGCCGAGAAAAAACATGAAAACAAGCTATGGGTTAAGCTTGGATATTTTGATAAATACAGCAACATTTCCCTTGCAACAAATATGAGAATGAAATTAAATCTTCTGGGTTATGACTATGTTAAAGATAATATGGGTGCAGGGCTTGACGATGTAAAAAAAGAAAAAATAGCAATTGACCTACCCTATAAGGAATATTTAAACACCGGTAAAGAGCAGGCTCTTCTTGCTCAGGAGCATTTAAGATGGAATGCTTATCACCTTTTAAACGGTTATCTTCCCTTAAAAAAATCAAAGCTAAGCGTAAGATTAAAAACTCAAAAAGAGCTGGAAAAAGATAAGCTTAATAAAGAAACTGCCGACAAAATGGAGCTTTTAGTAAAGACAACAAAGGATGTCCCCTTTAAAAAGCATATCTGCATCACAAGCTATAAAGCTCTTAACGAATTATCTGAAAGTCTTCTGGAATATGCATCCCGGGCCAACCCAAAAGGCGAATATACAATAGAAGATTTTGAATACTATGGAAACGACGGTATGCTTCTTAAAATTATCCACGATTTCCTTGAATCAAAGAAGCACTCGGTTATAACAAGGAATAAAACCGAATAATCAAGCTACTTTAAAGAGGTAATATTTATGAAAAATTTACTCATTATAGACGGAAACAGTATTGTTAACAGAGCTTTCTACGGAATAAAGCTTTTAACAAATAAATTCGGACTTTTTACAAATGGTATCTATGGCTTTTTGAAAATAATGTTTAAGCATATAGACGAAGTAAACCCGAATTATATCTGTGTTGCTTTTGATTTAAAGGCGCCCACCTTCCGTCATAAGATGTATAAGGAATATAAGGCTCAGAGAAAGGGAATGCCTGAGGAATTAAGAGTGCAGATGCCTGTTTTAAAAGAGGTTTTGCAGGCTATGAATATTGCCATTTTGGAAAAAGAGGGCTATGAAGCAGATGATATAATAGGCACAATAAGCCGCATCTGCGATGAAGAAAAAATAAAATGTCATATCTTAACAGGCGACAAAGACGATTTGCAGCTTGCCTCAAATAATACCGATGTGCTTTTAACAGTTACCCGCATGGGCAACACCACAACCACCGTCTATGACGATAAAGCTGTTTTTGAAGCATATGGAGTTACCCCAAGTGAATTTATAGATGTTAAAGCTCTTATGGGCGATACCTCCGACAATGTTCCCGGTGTAAAGGGAATAGGCGAAAAAACAGCCTTTGGCTATATTCAGAAATTTAAATCCATTGAAAAGCTCTATGAAAATCTCGATGATGAAATAGTTAAAAAAGCAGCTAGACAAAAGCTTGAAGACGGAAGGGAAATGGCTTTTTTAAGCAAAAAGCTATGCACAATAGACCGATTTGTGCCTCTTGATAGTAAAATAGATAATTTTGAAAAGAAGGAATATAACCTTCCCCGCCTCACAGAGCTTTTTATAAATCTTGAATTCAATGCCTTTTTAAAGGATTTACAATTAGAGGATAAAGAGCAGGCAAATAAAGCTGCAAAAGATGTCATCTGCCTTTATTCTGAGGAAGATGTGTTATCAAAATTAAGCCATGTAAAAGATGAATTTGTATATAGAATATACAGCGTAAATAAAACCCTTGGTGCCATCGGCTTTGAAACAGATGACAAAATTTATTTTGCAAAGCAGGAGGCTATTGGACAAAGGGCAATTGAAAAGCTAAAGGGCATATTTGAAAATGAAAGCATAGTTAAAATATCCAACTATATAAAAGAAGATATGCTTCTTTTAGAAGCTATGGGCATAAAGCTTGAAAGCTCCTACTATGATATTGGAATTGCGGCTTATGTTATATCTCCGTCAAAATCCTCCTACGACACAGCATCTCTTTCCATGGATTTTCTTTCAAGAGCCATTCCCGATGAAAAAGAAACCTTTGGCTTGGGAAAAGATAAAAAAGACATTCTTTCTGCAGAAGATGGCGCCATTTCTGCCTTTGTTGCAGGAGAAATCGGCTCAATAAAAGACATAAAGGCATTTGAAGATGAAAAAATAGCATCTGATAATCAGACCATGCTTCTTGACACGATAGAAATGCCCCTTGTTAGAGTTCTTGCCGATATGGAAATTGAAGGCTTTAAAATAGACAGGGAAAGCCTCAGGATATTCACAGAAACCATAAGCTCAAAAACAGAGGCCTATGAAAATGAAATATATAATCTGGCAGGCGAAGAATTTAATATTAATTCCACAAAGCAGCTGGGAAGCGTGCTTTTTGAAAAGCTTGGGCTGAAAATAATCAAAAAAACAAAAACAGGCTATTCAACCGATGCGGCTGTTCTTGAAAAACTAAAGGGGCATCACCCCATAATAGAAAAGATAATTGAATATCGCCACCTTGCTAAGCTCAAATCAACCTATGGCGACGGACTTTTAGCTGTTATAAACGAAGCCACAGGCAAAATTCACTCAAGCTTTAATCAGACAGTTACCACAACAGGCAGAATAAGCTCCACAGAGCCAAACCTTCAGAATATTCCAATGAGAAGAGAAGAAGGCAGAGAAATAAGGAAGATGTTTGTGCCTTCATCGGATGAAAACATTCTCATAGATGCCGATTATTCCCAGATTGAGCTTCGTATCCTTGCCCATATTTCGGGGGATGAAGCAATGCAGGAGGCATTTAGCTCAGGTGAGGATATTCATGCTTCAACAGCTTCAAGGGTATTTGGTGTGGAAAAATCAGAGGTTACTCCCCTTCTTCGTTCAAGGGCAAAGGCTGTTAATTTCGGCATAGTCTATGGTATGGGGGATTATTCTCTTTCGCAGGATCTTCATATCCCCGTTAAAGAAGCAAAGGCGTATATTGAGAGCTATTTTGAAAAATATGCCGATGTTAAAAAATATCTTGATAAAACTGTTGCCGATGCAAAGGAAAAAGGCTTCGTTACCACCCTTTTTGGCAGAAGAAGATATATCCCTGAAATAAATGCGTCAAACTTTATGCAGCGTTCCTTTGGGGAAAGAGTTGCAATGAACACCCCCATCCAGGGACCCGCGGCAGATATAATTAAGATTGCAATGGTAAATGTTCATAGAGAATTAAAGAAAAACGGGCTTAAAGCAAAGCTTATCCTTCAGGTACACGATGAGCTGATTATAGAATCGCCAAAATCCGAAGCGGCAAAAGCTCAGCAAATTCTTGAAAAATGTATGACAGATGCGGCAAAGCTTTCTGTTCCCCTTCTTGCAGAGGCTTCCACGGGTGAAAACTGGTATGAGGCGCACTAGTGAAAACGATATAAATCTCTTGCGAGATTTTCTATATGTCAGAAATGACTCGATATGTGCTGTCGCACTCGATATGTCGCTATCGCGACAAGATTTATATCATATCGAGTTTTGAGCAAAGCGAAAAACATATCGATTTTGTGAAACAAAAATATCGAGCATACTCCAGTCTGCATATCGAAAAAACCAGTGTATCTAAATCGTTTACTGATTTTCAAAACTTTACTAAAATAATTTTAGGGGGTTTCGTCAAAATTTTCCTCTGAAAAACCCTGTAAGCATTGATATGCCTGCGTTTGATGGCTATTCATTTTTTCTTAAAATGCTCCGGAAAAGATTTTTTACTTTTGTTATAATTATTATATACTCCAAAAGAAAGGAAGGTATAATAATTATGACAAACGAAAAGTTTTATCAAAACTATGATGTTTTTAATTCAAAGCTTGTGGAAAACTCAAGTTATTCAGGCTTTTTCGAAATGCCCGTTGCTGCCACAAGCAATTTAATTCCGCAAAAACTCATAAGGTTTTCCGATGCAATGGCGAAAACTTGTAATAGCTATGACAGTTGGATTATCTTTTATGAACACGACCAAAAATTTGAAAGAATATGGAACAATCCGCAAAAATATCTTGA
>JAFSBJ010000014.1 GCA_017437345.1 Clostridia bacterium
AAGATATATCGCATACGAAGTATATATCGCAAGTTCCGTCAGGAATTTATATCGCTGCGGTGCTGTGCGCCGCATATAAAGACTGTATAATTTGGATGCCCTCTACAAAATGAACAATTATTCATTAATTTTATCTATACCTGAAATCAGTATAACACCATAAAAGAATATAATCAAGCTAAATTTAGAATATAATGAAAAAAAAATATAATATGGTGCAAATCCATTTTTTTGTTTTTATATTAAAATGGCAGTAGATACAGTAATAAGGAGGGGTAATCCTATGAAATGCATTATAAACGGTAAGCTTATCTTAAAAGATAGGGTAGCCGAAAATATGGCAATTGTATTTGACGAAAAAATTGTTAAGATTGCAGGCCTTGATGAAATCAGTTTAAGTGATTATGAAATCATTGATGCAAAGGGAAGCTATGTTGCTCCCGGTCTTGTTGATATGCATATTCACGGATATCTTGGCTCTGATGCATCCGACGGTGATGCAGACGGAATAAGAAAAATGGCTATGGGCATTATTGAAAACGGTGTTACCGCATGGTGTCCAACAACTATGACAGTTTCCAAAAAAGAAATTGAAACCGCCTTCGACACAATAAGAGAAGTTAAAAACTCAAAAGAATATTATGGCTCAAGAATTCTTGGTGTCAACAGCGAAGGCCCCTTTATAAACGCCGCAAAAAAAGGCGCTCAGGCAGAGGAACACATTTTAAAGCCCGACGCAGATTTTATCATAAAGAATTCCGACATCGTGAAGCTCTTTACAGTTGCTCCTGAGGTTGACGGAGCTATTGAATGTATAAAAAAGGTCAGAGAAAATTCTGATGTTTTAGTTTCTATGGGACACACAGACGCTTCCTATGAAGATGCCTTAGAAGGAATAGAGGCGGGAGTTCGCCACACAACTCACCTTTTCAACGCTATGACAGCTCTTTCCCACCGCAGCCCCGGTGTTGTTGGTGCGGCACTTGCAGATGATAAGGTTTCAACCGAACTTATTGCCGATACTTTCCATGTTAATAAAGGTCTTTTTGGCCTGGTTGCTAAATTAAAAGGAAATAAGCTCTGTCTTATAACCGACTGTATAAGAGCCGGCGGAATGGAAGATGGCGACTATACATTAGGCGGACAGCCTGTGCATAAAGAAGGCATCAAATGTCTTATGCCTGATGGCACAATTGCAGGAAGTGTTTTAAATCTTAATAACGCTGTGTATAACCTTTTTGAAAACAGCGACCTTGAAATTTATGAAGCAGTTAACTGCGCTTCACTCTACCCTGCAACAGCCCTTGGCGAAGACAAGGAAATAGGCTCACTTGAAGAAGGAAAAAGAGCAGATATAATAATTGCAGATGATAAATTTAATATAAATATGACAATCTTAAGCGGCTCTATCCGCTACGAAGGAGGCAAAAACTAATGATTGCAAAGCTTGAACCCGAATTTATGCCAATGATTAAAGTTATAAACGACTTTAAGGCAGCAGTTGCAAAAGCAGATTCACAGAAGGTTACTGTTTGTGTGGAAAGAACAAATTCCCTCATGGCAACCTACACAATGGATGTTTTTAAAGATGGCACAGGCCACGACGAAGAAAACTACGGAATAATCGAAAGAATTATCAAAACTCTTCTCTGGGCAAAGGGCGGATTTAAGGTATATGTTGCAGGCTCAAAGCCCATATACGACCGCATTGCTGCCGACTATAGAAAAGGCGGAGCAAGAGAATTTGATTTCAATTTTATGGCAAGAGTATATGAAAGACCTTTTGAGGTTTGCTATGTTGAAAAGGTTGAAGATGCTCCTGCTGAAAACGATGCCGCATCTCCAATCGGCAGACATTTAGACGGTTGCCGCATAGGCTTTGATGCCGGCGGAAGCGACAGAAAGGTTTCTGCTGTTGTTGATGGCAAAACTGTTTACAGCGAGGAAGTTGTTTGGTTCCCGAAACTCCAGAGCGACCCTATGTATCATTATGAAGGCATTTTAGAGGCTATGAAAACTGCCGCTTCCCATATGCCAAGAGTTGATGCTATTGGTGTTTCTTCTGCAGGTGTTTATGTTGACAACAAAATCATGGTGGCATCACTTTTCTTAAAGGTTAATGATGAAGATTTTGAAAAGCATGTTAAGAATATGTATATCAATGTTGCAAAAGAAATAGGCGATGTTCCTGTTGAAGTTGCAAACGATGGTGATGTTACAGCCTTAGCCGGTGCTATGAGCCTTGAGGACAACGGAGTTATGGGCATAGCAATGGGCACAAGTGAAGCCGCAGGCTATGTTGATATGGATGGCAACATCACAGGCTGGCTCAACGAGCTTGCTTTTGTTCCTGTTGACTATAATAAAGCTGCTATGGTTGACGAATGGAGCGGAGATTATGGCTGCGGAGTTAAATATTTCTCCCAGGATGCAGTTATTAAGCTTGCTCCAAAAGCAGGAATCGAGCTTGACGAAAGTCTTTCTCCCGCTGAAAAGCTCAAAGTTGTTCAGGGACTTATGGAAAAAGACGACGAAAGAGCTGCCGCAATTTATGAAACAATCGGAACATATTTTGGTTATACCATTGCCTACTATTCTCTTTTCTATGATATTAAGCATGTGCTTATCATGGGCAGAGTAACAAGCGGCAAGGGCGGCACAATCCTTCTTGATAAAGCAAACGAAGTTATTAAAACTGAGTTCCCCGAGCTTGACAAGAAGGTTAAACTCCATATCCCCGATGAAAAAGCAAGAAGAGTTGGTCAGTCTGTTGCAGCTGCAAGCCTTCCCAAAATTAAATAATTGGTAAACTAAATAAATTCGTATTTCTAAACCAAAAAAAGAACAGTGAAAATTTTTCACTGTTCTTTTTTTATATTTCCATCTCTTCTCCCATACTAAGAATTATTAATTCTTCGGGATTTTGCGTTGTTTCCTCCATAGCTTGCCACAGATTATGAACATCTTCATTTTTCTTTGGCATATGAAGAAGGATGATTTTTTTTGCGCCAAAAGATTTTGTCAGCTCCCAGGAAACTTTTGTTGTTACATATGCATAGGGCACAATAACTATATCGGGCTTTTTCTCCGAAATGAGCTTTTTTATTTCCAAAGGTGATGCATCCCCCATAACCCATAGGCTTTTTTCCCCGTCTATTATATAGCTCATATGCAAAACATCTGCTTTGCCGATGTGCCTTGTTGGAATTCCTTTAATTTTTGTGTTCCCCATTTTCCCACAAAGGGCAAACTCCGGCCCATAAATGGACCGGAGTGTGGTTTTTGTGTAGTAATCTGAAAAGTCTTTGTCGTAATGGTCGTCATGATAATGAGTAAACATCACAACATCGGGGAACTGCCTGCATAAATCTTCTTTTATGCTATGGGGAGTTGCTTCATAATTTAAGATTTCCTTTGAAACTCCGTCTATAAGGAGCTTTATTCCATCTGTTTCAATGAGAACTCCTGCATTTGCAGTTCGTTTTATTTTCATTATACCCCTTCTTTAGCTCTTCTGTAGCTTTCAGCTTCTGTGCATCCGTTTTCCACAACATGTCCCGGAAGTGGAACGAGTTTTTCGTGGATAGCATCAACAATCCAGCCAGCCTGTGGGAAGAAGAATTCGTCAAATTCAAATGGAGGTGTGATCCAGTTACGAGCGCCAACAACAACCGGAGGAGCATCGAGATCATCGAAGCAAAGCTCTGTGATGTTTTTAGCAACATCGCTCATAAATGAACCTCTTGCGCAAGCGTCGGAAACAAGAACAACTCTGCCTGTTTTTCTAACGGATTCTGCAATCTTTGTATAATCAAGGGGAACGAGGGAGTGAAGGTTAATAACATCGGCTTCCATGCCATATTTTCCGCTTAAGATTTTAGCTGCATCCATAGCACGGTAGAGAGCTGCACCGATTGTAAGAATTGTAACATCCTTACCATCGCGAACCTTATTAACATCACCAAATTCGATTTCATATCTTTCTTCTGGAACGCCGCCTTCGTGGAACTGTTCGCCAACATCATAAATTCTCTGGCTTTCAAAGAATACAACGGGGTCTGTTCCTTTGAGGGCTGTTTCCATAAGACCTTTAGCTTCCCAAGGTGTTGCAGGGAAACATACCTTAAGACCAGGAATATGAGCACAAAGAGCTGTCCAGTCCTGACTGTGCTGTGCACCGTATTTTGAACCAACAGATACTCTGAGTACAACGGGCATCTTAAGAATACCGGCACTCATAGCCTGCCATTTTGACATCTGGTTGAAGATTTCATCTCCTGCACAACCGATAAAGTCGGCATA
>JAFSBJ010000140.1 GCA_017437345.1 Clostridia bacterium
AAACGGCGGTGTTATTGAGCTTGCCGACACCGACAATGTGACAAGCAGAATGTCGTAGAATGGAATATAATGTCATTGTAATTGTTGAATTTGTACAAAATTATAAAAACCTGAAAAAAACTATAGCATTATTTGAAATGTTATGTTATAATAAATTATCTATATGGGATAGAGGAGGTAATATCGTGTTAGAATATGGTAACGAAAGAGAAATTATAGGCGCAAATATGAAAGTTGTTGGTGTTGGCGGCGGCGGAAACAACGCTGTTGACCGCATGATTGAAGATGGACTTTCAGGCGTTGAATTTATAGCAGTTAATACAGATAAACAGGTTCTTTTCGGCGAAAATGGAACAAAAGCAGGCGGCAAAATCCAGATTGGTGAAAAGCTCACAAGAGGTCTTGGCGCAGGTGCAAATCCCGAAGTTGGTCAGAAAGCAGCCGAAGAAAGCCGCGATGAAATCAAGCAGGCTATTCAGGATGCCAATATGGTATTCGTTACAGCCGGTATGGGCGGCGGAACCGGAACCGGCGCAGCTCCCATCGTTGCTTCAATCGCAAAGGAAATGGGTATCTTAACAGTTGGTGTTGTTACCAAACCATTTGGCTTTGAAGGCAAGCAGAGAATGGCTCGTGCTGAAGAAGGTATTGAAGCATTAAAAAATTGCGTTGATGCTCTTGTTGTTATCCCCAACAATAAGCTTCTCGATATATGTGACAGAAAAACATCCATGAAGGATGCCTTCAAAATGGCAGACCAGATTTTAAGTCAGGGTGTTAAAGGTATTTCCGATCTTATCACAAGCCCCGGCTACATCAACCTCGACTTTGCCGATATTTCTGCAGTTATGAGAAACACCGGTGTTGCTCACATGGGTATTGGTCGTGCTTCAGGTGATAATCGTGCTGAAGAAGCAGTTAAAGATGCTATCTACAGTCCTCTTCTTGAAACAACAATCGACGGTGCCAAGAAGGTTGTGTTAAATGTTGCAGGTAATGGTGATTTAGGTCTTATGGAAATCGAGCAGGCATCTGAGCTTGTTCATCAGCTTGTTGATCCTGATGCAAACATCATCTTCGGTACATCAATCGACGAATCTCTCGGCGATGAAATTGTTATAACTGTTGTTGCAACAGGCTTTGAAGACGGAAAATCCAAAAAAGAAGAAGGACAGAATATGGAATCCTTCGAATCAAACGATTTTGAAATTCCCGATTTTCTCAACAGAAACTAATTAATTTAAAAATATGCTGTATATGTTAAATGTACAGCATATTTTTTAAAATCCAAACCATATAGGAGGCACAATTATGAGGTGTCCATATTGCGACTATCTTGAAAGTAAGGTTATAGATTCCCGACCAATTGACGACGGTTCTTCCATCAGACGCCGACGCGAGTGTTTAAAATGCGAAAAGAGATTTACCACCTCTGAGCAGGTTGAATCAGTTCCGCTCATCATCATAAAGAAAGACGGCAAACGCCAGACATATAACAGACAGAAGCTTCTCAATGGTATTCTTCGTGCTTGCGAAAAAACTCCGGTCACCTTTGCTCAGGTTGAGGGCGTTGTTCTCGAAATAGAGAGCATACTCAATAATTCTCTCGACAGAGAGATTTCCTCAACACAGATAGGTGAGCTTGTTATGGATAAGCTCAAAAAAATCAATGACATAGCCTATGTGCGTTTTGCATCTGTTTACCGCGAATTCAGGGATATTAATTCCTTTATGGAAGAGCTTTTAACTCTTAATTCAAAAAAAGATTAATTAGTGTGGATGTAAAAGAATTATAATTTTTTTACATCCATTTTCTGTAAGAAATTTTATACTGAATTTTATTTGCAGGATGAGTAGCATATCAGATTACACATACAAAATACAATAGGGAAATATTTATGATAAAAATAGGTAATATACAATTAAAAAATAATATATTTTTAGCTCCTATGGCAGGTGTAACCGATTTGGCTTTCAGGCTTATCTGCAAAAAATGGGGAGCAGGTCTTGTCTTTAGCGAAATGGTCAGCGCCAAAGCTCTTCATTATAACGACCGCAAAACTCTGGAGCTTTTAGCAACAGATCCCGCTGAAGCACCCCTTGCTGTTCAGATTTTTGGCAGGGAGCCGGAAATTATGGCAGAAGCGGCAGGAAAGCTTGAGCAGATGGGTGTTAAGCTTTTAGATATTAATTTTGGATGCCCTGCACCAAAAATAACAGGCAACGGGGAGGGGAGTGCTCTTTTAAAAGAACCCAAAACAATCGGTGAAATTGTTAAAGCGGTAAGCGGCGAGGTTAAAATCCCCGTTATGTGTAAAATAAGAGCCGGCTATGATGAATTTGCCGATGTTTGCGAAATAGCAAAAATAATAGAAGATAATGGCGCAAGTGCCATAACAGTTCACCCCCGAACAAGAAAAATGTTTTATTCCGGTATTGCCGACAGAAGCAAAATTTCAGATGTCAAAAAAGCTGTTTCCATTCCTGTTATAGGCAATGGCGACATCACAGACGCCGAAAGTGCCTGCGATATGTTTAGTAAAACAAATTGTGATGCAGTTATGGTAGGCAGAGGCAGTCAGGGCAATCCATTCATATTCACTCAGATAAATGAATATATGGAATATGGATTTTGTAAAACTCATATATCACATAAAGAAAAGCTTCAGTATATGAAAGAGCATCTTGAGCTTCTTATAAAGCTAAAGGGCGAGTATGTGGGTGTGAGAGAAGCAAGAAAGCATGTTGCATGGTATACAAAGGGCATGCATGGCGGGGCAACTCTACGCGCGGAAATATTCAAAACCGAAACCAGCGAAAAGCTCATATCAGTAATAGAAGAATATAAAAATTTTATTTCAGAAAGGGAAGATGCGCAGTGAAAAAATCAAGCAAAATAATGGCAGTCTGTTTTTCTGTGGCAGCGATAGCCGCGGCGGCAGGAATAATATATTTAAGCACAAATCAGTCTGAGAAAAAATATGCATGCATCTATCAGGACGGGGTTTTAGTGCATAAAATCAATATTTCCGATGTTGAAAAACCCTACACAGTAACCGTTGGAAGCAATGTTATCTTAGTTGAAAAAGGGCAGATTTCCATGACAGATGCCGACTGCCCCGATGGTCTTTGCATAAAGCAGGGAGCCATAACCGGTGATGCCAGACCTATAGTATGTCTTCCGAATAATGTTGTTATAAAGCTTACCAACGATGAAAACGACATAGATGCAATAAGCGGAGAATAAAATGAAAAAAACAAAGGGATTTTATCTTGTTTTTATTTCAGTTATGGCATCTCTCTCCCTTGGTCTCTATGCCCTTGAGAGCCTTATTCCGCCGATTGTTCCCGTGCCGGGTGTAAAGCTTGGTCTTGCAAATGTCATAACTCTTATCTGCCTTTATATGATTGGAACAAAAGCGTCCTTTGCGGTTGTTTTAATAAGAATACTTTTATCTTCGCTGCTTTTTGGCCAGCCGGTATCCTTGGTTTTCAGTTTGTTTGGCGGAATTCTTTCATTTCTTGTTATGGCAATATTAAAGAGATTTTTATGTGAGGAAAATATTTGGGCAATAAGTGTTTTTGGTGCTTTTGCCCATAATTTCGGGCAGATTATCGCGGCTGTTATAATAACAAGCCAACTTAGCATAGCATATTATTTTCTTTTTCTTATAATATCCTCGGTCATAACAGGTGTGTTTACGGGAATCTGCGCTCAGACTGCAGTAAAAAAACTTAAGAAATTTATCTGATATAAATAATAGTAATTTTAAAAAAGATTTCTTTTCTGCGCCGGTAGTGACAGAAAAGAAATCTTTTTGTGTCTTGATTATATTTTAACAATGTGGTAAAATAATATAGTTGATTATTATAACTAATGGAAAGGAAGTATAAAAATGAGCGAAGAATGTACACACAATTGTGAAACCTGCTCTGCAAATTGCTCTTCAAGAAAGGAAGAACCCCAGAGTTTTATAGAAAAACCAAACCAGATGAGTAAAATCGGTAAGGTTATAGGCGTTGTC
>JAFSBJ010000141.1 GCA_017437345.1 Clostridia bacterium
CACCATTCTGCGACTTATGCGCTTGTTTCTGGAAGAGAGGAAGAGGGCATCTGCATCGAAAGCTTCTGTCTTAATATTTTTTCTGATTTCCATATAATTAGCAATCGCATTCATACATGCATCGTTTAAATAAACCGTGCGTTCTTTGTTACCTTTACCGGTTATAACAAGGGTATCATTGCGGACATCGATTATATTAATGCTGACAAGCTCAGAAAGTCTTAGTCCACAGTTTAAAAATAATGTTATAATACAAAAATCCCTTACAGACTTTTTTCCGTCTATTACTGATAAAAGGGCTAAACTGTCGTCAACAGTGAGGTTTTTCGGGTTACTTTTCTTGATTTTAATTGATTCAAGCTCTGCAATAGGGTTTTCTTCAAGCCAGTTCTTTTTTACAGTTATATACTTAAAATATGACCTTAAAGAAGCAATTTTTCGTGCACGGGAAGAAGTCGAGTTATTTCGTTCGCGATTTAAAAAGTTCATATATTCATATACAAGATTTAAATCAACCTTTTTAATTAATTCTAAATCTACATCTAAAATATCTATTTTATCAAACTCGGTATCAGAGGAAACTAATTTAAAACGAATCTTTAAATAACGAAAGAAAGTTCTTAGGTCGTAGAAATATTCCTCAGCAGTATTTTTTGATTTACCCTGAATACTCTCAATATAAATAAGGAAAGAATTAAGAACTTCCGGCGCTAAATCAAAATTTCCCATAAAAACACCCCTTTTTGAACAAAGCCTCTTTCTAATTGCACAAAATTTTTATTTTGTGCAATTATCTATTTTTATTATATCATACTCTTTTCTATATTTCAAGAGGTTTTTAATTTTTTTCTTTGGTTTTTCTATCCTCTATTTTTTGTTTTCTGATTAAATATAAAATCTATATATGATTATTAGGTATTTGGACAGTATTCCTAAAATCATTCCAATATCTAAAAATCATTTTCTTTTTATTTTTTTCTTCACATACCTACATATGTCAGAAAAATTATAGATTGATAAAAATTTTTGCATTTTTCAAACAAGCTATCTTTTTATGCTTATTTTTTTATTTAATAATGCATTTTTCTTTTAATTTTATATGTATTCGTATAAAACTATTTAATATACAGTAAATTTAGCGTCTAGGCATAATCTAATAACATCCATAAGATTCAACGCTTACTTTTCGCCTTTTCCCTCTTCTGTGTAAGTTTTCCAGGTCTATCATAACACCGGGCTGCCATCAGCAAAAATCTTTTATCTCTTTCAAAACTCAAAACCCTCCATTTGTGAATTTTTTAACAAATAAATGCTTCTATCGGGAAATAACAAAAACCACCCATTTGGGTGGTTTTATTCTATAAAGCCATTTTCGCAATATCTTCGCTTATACCGAGAGATGATGCAGAGTTTATAATAACCAAATCGTCATACTGAACAAAGTTATAGAAATCGTTGAGATTAAAGGTTTCCCCTCCTCTGTTGAACTGACGGACATCAACAATATAAACTTCTGAATAATTATTAAGAGCCCAGGGAGCAAAAGCATTCCCGTATGATTCTTTGAGAATTAACAGTTTTTTACCGTTATCAATTCCTGATGTAAACACAACCATTGGCATATCTCCGCCAATAAACGCAAGATATGAATTAGCATTATAATAAACAGGCTCAATCGGACACGCATAATTTCTCATATACATATCCAGGTAACAAGCTCCGGCAGTAAATTTGTTTGGATAGAATTTTTCCAAAACATCAGGATTGTTACGCATTATTTCTTCGCCGATTGTCCCTTTTGCAAACTCAGCAATTGAGCCGGTAAAATTACTTTTAGTTGTTATAAAGTCTTCAAGAAGTGGAACTTCCTCCCCTTTTACCTGCATAAACTCCTTATAAATATAATACGCGCCGCGCTGTGTCCAATGATGGTCAGTTTTAAAATATAAACCTTCTTCAAGGTGTGAAATCAACGGCGTAATGGTATTTATCGGCATAATTCTTTCGGATATACTGTTATATACCTTTTTTATAGTTTCTGTCTGATTTGGAGCAACCTCGTTTGGAGCAAAAAACTCCGCCGCAGTTGGAACAATAATACTATAAATATTTGTATTTTCAGGGGCAGTTTCAGCCACTAAATTAAGAGCAGAAATATATCTGTCCGTTTCATGATCAGTTATGTATTCGAGCATCATTCCGTGATTATCTATAACCGCAGAAGTTTTATGATAAAAAGCATCTCCGCTTAATCGATGTTCATCTGTTGGGAAAATATCGGTTAATAAATCTCTTTTCCCTACCTTTTCATCCGCCTTATAAAACGAGGCATTAACCTCACTGCCAAGCAAGAATTCAAGCATATCAATTGGCATATAAAATATGTCATTCAGAATCACTGTTGGACTAGAAGAAACATACTTTTCCTCCCCTTTCCAAGCGTCAGTAGAATTCGCTATAACATAGGAAACAATATCGTCTTTAATGGCAACAACGGCTGAAAGTTCACTATCCCAGCCTAATGTGTAGCCAAAAAGCAACAACATTTCATCAACAGGTAAATATGTAGCTTTGTTATGTCTTATCATAGCGTTATGAAGATAAATTTCCTCATTATCTATCTCAACAACAGGCTTGTCCCAATATAAATTAACTGCACTTTCAAGTCCAAGCACCGTTGAGGATAAAATTGCAACAATTAAGAGCAAAACTATAAATTTTTGAGCAAATTTTTTCATGATGAACACCTTTTATTCTAAAAAAGGCCGCCAACTTGGCGACCTCTTATTTTATTTTTTCTTTTCAAGAAGCGCAAGCCTTACTGCATAAACTATAAAAGCTACTACAAGGAAAAGAACAACGCCATATTCCAATACCTTTGCATCAACTGCAAGATTTAAATTTGCAAGGAAATCCAATACGCCCCAATTTGCCTTCTGAGCAAGAAGCGGTCTGGAAATTAACAATCTTAAATCAAAGGATAAGAACAATGTTGCCAAAGAAGCCACAACAAAGAATATTGTATAGTTTCTGCTTCTGGCCACAGCAATCTTCTTCATGCTACCTAAAACTGCAACCCCAGCAGCAGCAATCGCAAAAATAATTCCCATGACGATGCTGAAAGTGCTTGCAAAATCATATGCAAACATCAGGTAATGGCGTCTTATTATTTCAAGGATAATAATCCCTCCAAGACCATATGTCAAGGTAAGCATAAAGCCATTAGTAAGTCTTTCGGATGCAGCCATTTTTTCAGTTCTTTTTGCTCTTTTTTCCATGCTGTTTGTCTTTGTTACTGCCACTTTCCATTCCTCCTAAATTTCGTCTTTTTCGTACATTATGATAGGTATTAAAGAACTCGCAACTGTCTCGGTTCGCAAAATTCTTTTTCCAAGTCCAATTTGATAAATATTATTTCTTTTGGCTTCCTCTGCTTCACTGTCAGAAAAGCCACCCTCCGGCCCGATTATAACGCCAATGGATTTTCCTTTAAATTCTCCGAGCAATTCTTTCAACCCACGCCTTCCTTCATGACCTAAAACCTCATAAGGCATAATGGCTAAATCAAGCTCTTTAAGCATCAAAAGGGATGTTTGGTAGTCAACAGGCTCTATAATCTCAGGAATAACGCTTCTTCCACATTGTTTAGAAGCTTCAACAGAGACTTTATTCCATCTCTTTGTTTTGTCCGCTTTTCCTTTATTATCGAGCTTAACCACGCATCGTTGCATCTCTACGGGGATTATTTTATATACACCCAACTCAACACAATTTTGGATTATAGTTTCCATCTTCCCGGACTTTGGGATTCCCTGGAAAATATAGACCTTTATGTCAGGCTCAGTATCCGAGATTTTTGAAGAAACAATTGACGCAATACACTCCTTAGGACTTATCTCGTCAAGTCTTGCAACATAGTCTTTTCCGCTTCCGTCAAAAACAATGATTTCCTCCCCGATTTCCATTCTTAAAACTTTGGAAATATGGGACGCATCTTCAATAATCCTTACTTTTCCGTCAATGATGTTTTCAGGGTCGGTAAAAAACCGCCGCATAATGCCACCTCTTAAAATACATATATGCCTAGTATATCATTTTCTTTCAATTATTGCAAGAGTAAATTGAAAAATTTATTGAATTTATACAATATAATTACAATTTTATTTACAAATAATTGCACTCCATTCGTTTCTTACTCTTATATTTTGACAAATTAACCCTTCTTTTTCAAGAGCTTCCTTTACCTCGCTCTGCCGTTCATTTATAATTCCGGAGCAGATAAAGGTGCCGTTTTCCTTCATAAAATCTTTTATAAAAGGCGCAATTGCAATTATAACATCAGAAACAATATTTGCAACAACAATATCATATCCATTGCCGATTTTATCTCTTAATTCTGAATCACTGGTTATATCTCCTGCATAACCAACCATTTTATCCTCATCTAACTTATTAAGAGCAAGATTAGAAAAAGCAACCTCTACTGCCTTATCGTCAATATC
>JAFSBJ010000142.1 GCA_017437345.1 Clostridia bacterium
CTTCTGAACCTGCCATAATAAAGTCGTAAACCTGCTGACCGTTTGTGATTCCGGCAGCCTGCTCAACCAAAATGTTGGGGTTAATTTTTTTGATTTCGGTTATAACCTCTTTAACATAACCCATATCGCTTACTCCGCCGCCTGTTCCGCCGATGAGTTCCGATGGTTCGGGGTTTATAATGTCGGGGCCGAGCTGAGCCAGTGCCTTTGTTTCAGCAACACTGTCAGCACAAGCAAAAACAAGCATATCAAGCTCGTTGGCTCTGTCGATTGTTGCCTTAATCTGGGGAACGCTCATTGGCTTTTCACAGTGGTTAACAACAACACCCTCTGCGCCTGCTGCTTTTAAAGCTTCGGGAAGAATATCAGCCATTCCTCTTCCAGGACGGAGAGTATCCATATATGGAGCCAGTACAATAAGATTTTTTGTGTTTTCAACAACTCTTCTTATTTCAACTGCGGGAGTGATAAAAAGCACATCAATATCATATTTTTCCGCAGCTTTGTCGGCTGCTATCGCGTATTCAAGCACCTTGTCACCATAGATATAGTTTTTTGTTCCTATTTCAAAATAGGGGGTTCTTATTTTTCTTTTCATTTACTTTCCTCCATCGTGTTAAAATTTTATCTCCGTATTAATATAGGTAGATTATAATTCTGAAATTTTTCAAAATCAATACAATATAAGATAACATAATTTATTATTTTGAATACTTTTCGCTTAAAACCATCTAAAATTAGTTTATACATAAGCTTTTTAGCTGTCAATGGAATAAATCCCTTTTATTATGTAAAATCCTTTTTTATGAACATGGGTGTGAATATCTAAAATCTTTTCAGGTAAAAAGTCCTTCAGCTCTTCCTTCCATACTTTTTTATCATATTATGTCACTTCAAAAAGAGCCATTTAAATCACTCCTTTAGGTTTACATGAGAATATTTCCGTCATCCACAGCGGTTTCACCGTTTAATATAACCTTTTTAATATTCACAGCATCATCCATAATAATAAGATTTGCTATCTTTCCTCTTTCAATGCTTCCCACAGTATCATCAATTCCAAGTAGTTCTGCCGGAGTAAGGGATGCCATTCTCACAGCCTGACAAAGGCCTATGGGGGTGTGGGTCATAACATTTCTTACAGCATTATCTATCGTCATAAGGCTTCCTGCAAGCCAGCCCCTGTCGTCATAGTTGAGATCCGGCCCATACCATATTCCGCCCTCTTCGTCATTTTTATAGTTGTTTTCTCCGCAGGTGGTGTGGTCGGATATAAGGCATATTCTCTCTGCACCCTTTATCTTAACAATAAGCTTCATAAGTCCGGGAACAACATGAACCGCTGTCTGGTCTGCAATAAGCTCTGCATACATATCCGGATCATAAAGTGCAAATTCATCTCCTCCGGCTCCGGGTGTTCCCTGAGCTCTTCCTTTAGGTCCGCCGGAATCGGTTATATGAGTTCTCACCTTAACTCCGTAATGCTTGAGTTTTTTAATATCTTCATAGGTTGACCATGAATGACCATGGGCAAAAATTGCATTTGGTGTATGCTCTTTTGCATATGCCATAAATTCTTCAATGTTTTCTCTTGCAGGGTCTATCGCCCATACTCTTATCATATCGCCAAAGCTTTCAATAAGCTCTGTATATTCTTCTTTTTTAATAGCTCCGCTCCATTTAAGCTGATTTGCAAAGCTTCCGGTAAGGCTCATAAATGGTCCTTCCATATATAGCCCGTTCATAATTTTTCCAATGCCCTTTTTTGATTTCTCTTTTATCTTTGCGGCGCCTTTTTTCATATCTTCCATCGACATTGCGTTGTAGAAAGTGGGAAGAACAGTTGTAACACCATGCTTTATAAAAAACTTGCAAACCTCAGTCGGGTTTTCATAAAACCAGAATTCCCTGCAGCCGTGGTTGTGCATATCAATAAAACCCGGTGCAGTATATAAACCATTTGCATCATAGACATCTGCATTTTCGGGGATTTCCACCTTGTCTGTCCAATCTGCTTTTTCAATAATTCCATTATCATACAAAATGGTTCCGTTCCATATTATACCATCATCGGTAATTATTTTTGTGTTTGTTATGGCATTCAAAACGATTACATCTTTTCTTTATATATCTTTGATTTTAGCCTATAACAAAAGACTTTTAATGTCAATAATAACAAATTTCAAAAACTGCAAATTATCCATAAAACTTGATATTGTCCATTTACACAAATTAAAAAACTTGATAATATGCAATCAAAGGGAGGTCTTAATATGAATTTTAAATAAGGTGTTTATTCAGTTGAAATAAACGGTAAGGTTTTAAATATTTATATTCATGACAAGAAGCTTTTAAGCGTGGGTGCATCTGCATCGGTAAATGACGAAATTTCACAGCTTGAAAGCGAAAGCATAAGTGAAGATAAAGCTGTTTTTTCAGGTAAAAACGAAAAAATGTGCTTTGAATTTCTTGATGATTGCATAAAGGTTTCCTATAGTAAAAAATTTGATGAAACAACTCCCGTTTTTATATCAAAAATGTTTGCTACGAAAGAAACAGCTATAAATGTTGAGGGGCTTGACAGAGGCTTCACCCCTCAGGCAAGAAACAACAAGGGCAAAAATCTTGAGTTCTACCGTCACTTCCCCGATATTTCGGCAAACGGTTATTTTTCACCCTCTCTTTTTAATTTTTCTCTTGGAAACGGAGAAAAGTGGGTTTCTTTTGGTCTTCTTGAAATTCCCGACACAAAAATCTGCAAAATGGATGATGATAAATTATTTTTAATAGAAAGCTGCGGTGGAAATAAGGTTATTGAAGCGGGAGAAACCTATAATATGCCTTTTGTCCTTATCACCTTTCCCAAGGATGAATGGGACGGAATAAAAGTTTTCCGCCAAAAGCTCAGAGACTTCGGGCTTTATAATCCCAAAGACAGAGAGTTTTCAGACCTTCCGTCGTGGTGGAAAAATCTGAGATATTTTTAGGGGAAAACGAAAACCAAACTTATGCTCCTTGTGATGCCATAAGCGAAGAATGGGTTCTTGATATTGTTAAAAGAGCCGAAGAAGAATGGGGCTTTAAAAATATCAATCTCATAATAGACGATTCATGGCAGCTTCCCCACTCTTTTGAACCTGCAGTTGCAACCGACCGTTTCACCAATATAAGAAAATTTATCGACGGTCTCCACAAAAGAGGTCACCATGTTATCCTTTGGCAGACTGCTATGTTTGATGTTATATCAAATGGTTTCAAAACAAGAGCCCAGAGATTAGGTGTGCTTTCTGAAACAGATATGAATTATGTAAATAATTAATTTATAAAAAGGAGAGAAAAAATGAAAGATTTTAAGTTTATGCCGGCTTCCTGGCTGCCTCACTCAAACGACCCCGAAATGCTCGAACGAGTTAGAAACATAAAAAGGGAGGATATGGAATATACCAATGAAAACGGTTATAGCGTAAAAATCGTTAAAGACCCTGTTCTTCATGTTGTTATGGATATGTTCTACCGCATTGTAGAGAGTGATGTAAATAACACTCCATTCACAATGGTATGCCCTAACCAGTGGCCGGGAGCATATAATGCAGTTTCAAATATGATAAATAAATTCCGCATAAACTGCCGCAATGTTCACGCTTTTGCAATGGACGAATGGGCAGATGAAGATGGCAATGTGGCTCCAATAACCTTTGGGGCAGGTCTTGGCTATTCGTTTGTAAACCATTTTTATGCAAATATCGACCCCGACCTTCGTCCGCCCGAAAATCAGTGGCACTATATGACAAACGAAAATGTGACCTATTATTCTGATTTAATCGAAGAAGCAGGCGATGGCGGTGCAGATATTGTATATTCAGCAACAGGCTGGCCCGGTCACACAGCATTTATTGACCCCCGAACAGAAGAATTCCATGCCGACAGCCTTGAAGAATTTCTAAAGCTCGGTTCAAGAATTGTAACTACAACTCCTCTTACTATAGCAGAAAACTCCTTCTTTAGCCCCATGGGCGCTGCAGGAGATGTGTGGAATGTGCCATATAAATCTGCAACAATAGGTCCCAGAGATATTGCAAATGCAAGAGACCATTTTGAGCATCACGATATTCTTTTCAGCGACGGTTCCTCATGGCAGAGAATGGTTTCAAGAATTCAGCTTTACGGACCAATCTCTATGGAATGTCCTGCATCAATAACCCGTCTTTTCAAAGGGGTTTGCTATGTTAGCGAAGGCTTGGCAAAACCTTTCGGACTTTGGAAGAATGGAATAAAATTTGGCGATATGTAAATAGTTTAATAAAAAGCATCCTCCGGCTGTTTTTGCCGGGGGATGCTTTTTTGGGGATTAGGAAAAATGATTCGGAATGAGTAAATCGAACTCAAAGCAAGATTATTTCTTGCTTTGAGCGATAGCCCGATGCTGTACAAAAGTACTGCGAGTGGTGAGATTTGCTTATAGCAAAAAGGCATATAATTGAAGAAAAACATCTTAAAAAGATGTTTTTCAACCTATAAACCAAAATTTGAGGATTTATGAGCACATTTAACTCTTATGTTGGTTTCATTTTCGTCTTTTTGCGTTCCGGATTTTTTTTACAATCCCATTGTTAATTAGATTTAATTTTTTCCTTGTCCGCAAGTGAAAATGTGAAATCCGCTGAAGATGATTTGTATCCCGAAACGCTCATTCCCATTTTCTGCTTGAATAGTCTTGAAAAATAGTTTATATCGCTTATACCAACTGCATTTGCAGCCTCTTTTACACTGCAGCCTTCATCACCGATGAGAACAGCCGCTTTTTTCATTTTTTCAAGATTTACATATGATATTATTGATAATCCGTTTTTCTTTTTAAAAACCTGATTCAGATAGTTTGCATTTTTCCCCAGAGCTTCTCCAATATCCTGAAGTAAAATTTTTGAACCAAGGTTTTTTTCAATATATTTTTTAATTCTTCTGTCGAGTATTCCGGCTTTTTCGCTTAATTCTTATTTCAAACTTTCAGAGCTTTGAGAAAGCTCGCAAATAAGCTGTGCCACAATGGCACCGCATTTAATATTTACGATGCCTTCGGATTTCTGATATTCATTGATTGCTTCATAAATAAGAGATTCACATTTTTCATGGTTTAAAATGTTTTCTGCTATAAGGGGAACAATTATTTCTCTTTCGTTTCTCATTTCCCCATCTTCTTCCAGGGTGCTTTTTTCATCAATCATCGCAGAAATAGTGTAGTGAATATGAGCTTTGTTCTCTGATGCGTAAATATAAAATTCATAGCTGTGGGGGAGAATTAAAAAGCTTCCTTCTCTTGCAACATATTCTCTTCCCATTATTTCTATTTTTAGCTCACCTTTTTTAACATAGGCTATCTCAATATTTGGAAGCATCTTTTTAAAACGCGATTCATATCCCGGGCAGGAGTAGATGTGGGCAAACACCGGTCTTGGAATAGCTTCCATATTTATTTTATTAAAAAGCATATTTATCACCTTATTATAATTTATCCAAAAAACAATGTTTTGTCAATATATGCTATGATTGACATTACAAACTCAGAATAGTATAATACACTATAGATTTTTACAAAAGAAGGTTAAATAATGCACGAACAAACAATCTTTACAAAAGGGATAAAAGACGGTCTCCCCATTTGCTTTGGCTATCTTTCGGTTGCCTTTGCTTTTGGCATTTTTTCTGTGGAATCAGGTCTTTCCATCTTGCAGACTCTTCTTATCTCTATGACAAATGTAACCTCGGCAGGTCAGCTTGCCGCAGTTCCCATAATAACCGGCGGAGGCACTCTTTTAGAACTAGCCATATCTCAGCTTGTTATAAATTTAAGATATGCTCTTATGTCTGTTTCGCTCTCCCAAAAGCTTGGCGCTTCGGTAAATAGCTTCGACCGCTTTGTTATATCTTTTATGAATACCGACGAAGTTTTTGCAGTTTCTTCAGGCAATAGGGGATATGTTGGCAGAAGATATATGTATGGTCTTATCCTCACACCATTTTTGGGCTGGAGCTTCGGCACATTCCTCGGTGCAGGAGCAGGCAATATTTTGCCATCCATCATAACATCAGCTCTTGGAATCGCTATTTATGCAATGTTTGTTGCCATTGTGGTGCCTGTTGCATCCAAACAAAAAAGCACACTTTTCTGTGTGCTTATAGCTGTTGTGCTTTCCTGTCTCTTTAAATGTATTCCGGCTCTTGACAAAATCCAGAGTGGCTTTGTGATTATCATTTGTGCCTGCATAGCAAGCATTGTGATGGCAATTGTGTCTCCTGTGGAAGTAAGAGAGGAGGGCGTAAAAAATGAATAATATTCCTTTCTGGCTCTATCTTTTAACCATGGCAGGAGTAACATATCTTATCCGCATGCTGCCTCTGGTGCTTATAAAAAAGAAAATTCAAAATAGATTTGTTTTGTCGTTTCTCTATTATATTCCATATGCGGTGCTTAGCGTTATGACAATTCCCGCGATTTTCTATTCCACCTCATATGCCATCTCTGCCATTGCAGGCTTTGTAGTTGCTGTGGTGCTTTCTTTAAAAAATAAAAGCCTTTTAACCGTTGCCGCGTCTTCCTGCGGGGTGGTGCTTGTTGCTGAATTGATAATTAAATATATATGATTGAAATCTTATTAAAACGATTAAACGGAGCAGCGATGCTCCGTTTTAGTCTTTAATTAAAATAAATCGCTGTGGCTTCCGGTTCGTGTTAATGACAGGGTTATCATATCATTCTCTTTTTTGTATATAAGAAGCCAATCAGGGGAAATATGACACTCGCGATGTCCGGCATATTCGCCCTTTAACGCATGGTCGTAATATTTTTCCGGTAATGTTTTTTCTTCGCGTAAGAGAAGTAACACCTCTTCAAACAGTGAAATATCATATCCGCGTTTTATAATAGTTTTAAAATCCTTTTTAAATTTTGATGAAAATCTGACTTTAAGCATTAAGATCCCTCATGAGTTCATCCATATCGTCATATGCCTTACTCATATTACGGTTATTGTTTACATCATCAATAGCGGCCAAGGTCTCAGCATTTGGAGTGTCTATCGCAAGTTCAAATGGTATTTTACCAAGTCTCACCGCCTGTCTGCAAAACACACCCATTGCAGTTGACATATTGAGACCTAATGCAGCAAATAATTCATCAGCTTGTGCTTTTAACTCTTTGTCCATACGAATTGTAACATTAGTTGTTGCCATAAGAATAAACTCCCTTCTGTTATAGTATATTCATCATATCATATTTTATGTGCAATGTCAATTATATGCACGACATATGCACTGAATAGTAAATGTCACTAATCTTTAAATTCAAATAATTTCTTTAATGGAATTTTAAGCGCTTCCGCAATATCAATAAGTGTGTCTAATGAACATGATGTTGCTGCGGTTTCTATTCTTTGTATATGGTTTCGACTTACTTCACATTTTTCAGCAAGTTGCATTTGTGTCATACCTTGCTCTTTTCGATAATGAAGAATGTTTAAACCTATAGCAAGCCATATATCAAAATTTTTATGTTTCATATATAACACCTCTATAGGTATTATATTCTCATATTTGGAAAATAACGACCACCCGAAAGGTTTCAAATGGTAACTAAAAGGTTGCAGTTATATTTAAAATGTGTTAAAATGCAATTAAATTATGTGCATATGCACAGCTTTTGGTGGTGTTATAATGAATAAAATCTGTACCTTTGCAGGGCATGCAGAGGGTCCTTATGGTAAATATATGTATAAAAAAATGATAAGCTGTATTGAACAGCTTATCTGTGAAAAAAACATATCTGAATTTTGGGTGGGAAGTTATGGATCATTTGATACCTTGTCAATACTTACTGTGAGTGAACTAAAGAAGAGGTATCCTCACATAAGGCTTTGCCATGTCATTCCATATATGACATCCTTTGTAATTAGGCATAAAGCAGAATACGAAGAAATGTTTGATGAAATAATAATTCCCGATATTTGTGAGAAAACTCCGAAATGTGCATACATCCCTCTTTGCAATCAATATATGGTTGATAAATCAGATGTACTTATATGTTTTGTAAAAGTAGAAAGAGGCGGCGCTTTTAATACCCTTCGGTATGCTCAAAAGAAAAGCAAAGAAATAATAAACCTGGCAGATTAAATAAGCTCTATTCCAATATCCACATTAATCATATCGCCAATAAGCTCCGGTGCTCTTCCCAAAAACAAACCTTTTTTATAATATCCTATGGAAACTGTCATATCAGATTTAACAGCAAGCTCGCCTTCGCCTGTGTCACCATTTAGCCCGCTATTAATGTCAGCTGATATAACATAAGCTCCTGCTTCATTTATTTTCTTTATAGCCTCTGCTTCATTTCCGCGGGGAACTCCCTTAAATCCTGTGCCAAAAATGCAATCAACTATAATATCATAGCAGGATAAATCGGTGTTAGCTGAAAACAAAAAGTCGTCAATATTCATATCCTTTGCCATCTCATAATAGTATCTCCCGTCTTCGGAAAACTTTTCGCCGGTTCTTATTATCTTTGCATCATATCCGCATTTTGTAAGCAAACACGCAAGAGCATATCCGTCACCGCCATTGTTGCCGCTTCCGCACACAATGGCAATTTTTTTATTGAACCATATCTGCAAATCGAATATCCCTTTTGCAGCCCGGAGCATAAGCTGTTTGCTGTCTGTGTAGTTTTTTATGGTGTATTCATCGCTTCTTCTCATTTGTTCCACGCTGATAGCTTCTTTATATTCTTTTGAATTAATATCGGGTTTCATAATAAATCATTCCTTAAGTATCGCTTTTAAAGTATTATATCATATATTTTTTGTTGTGAATAGTATATCTTAAAAATAGAATAACAAAATTGAGGCAGACCGGATTTGAGTAAGGGGCTTGGGGTTCTTGCTTCTTGCCTGAATAGCTATCACCACAACTTTCGTTTTTGCGGGTTGTGGTACCCAAAACAGCATGTTGCATCACAAGTGAAGCAACGCTGTTTTGACCACTGCCCCTGAAATTGTTCCCTTCATCTGCCACAGGCAGCGGTCACAATTTCAGCAGCTTATTCGCCCGTCGTCGGGCTTTTAAACCCGAAGGTCGCTAGGTATCACCGCCCCTAAGGCAAAAAAATAAAGCCAAGTCAAAAGACTTGGATTATTTTTATTGCGGGGGCCGGATTTGAACCAACGACCTTCGGGTTATGAGCCCGACGAGCTACCAGACTGCTCCACCCCGCGATA
>JAFSBJ010000143.1 GCA_017437345.1 Clostridia bacterium
ACAATTCCGCCGACCTTTGGTGCTGATATTGCATCCTGCAAGGTACTTCTTTGCATAAGTCCGATTTTTCTTCCGGCAAGCATCGCCATTGCCACAGACAGTGTTACAATTCCAAGACCTCCAACTTGAATGAGCAAGAGGATTATAAATTGTCCAAATATCGACCAATGTGTTGCTGTGTCATGTACCACAAGACCTGTTACACACACCGCAGATGTTGAAGTAAATAAAGCATCAGAAAAAGGTGTCATATTTCCGCTTGTCGATGAAATCGGGAGCATTAAGAGAATTGTTCCTAATATGATTGCACCTGCAAATCCGAATATTATTATTTGAGAGGAGGAAAGATGTTTTTTTATACCTGTATTCATAGCAAAACCACCATTCAAGTGTATCTTATTTCCTACTATCATTGTAGCATAATGCTTTTTAAGATGGCATTAACGGTTGAACTTCTGTATTAAGATTGCATTAAGACAAAAGAGCTGAACATGTGATTTTAAATGAGAATATTGCATTTGCATATTATTTTTTTTGATATTGGATAAAAAATAGCATATGCAAAAGAAAATAATTCTTTCACATATGCTATATAACCATTAGGATCTAGTGTCAATGACGTGGGAGTTCAAGTCTCTTCGGGCGCACCAAAGCAAAAAACACTTATAGGGTTTTCCTATAAGTGTTTTTTATTTTATTCTTTTTCGATAGCTTCAATAAGGCCTTTGAGATAGCCTATTGCATAGAGTCTGCCAACAGCAGTATACCCTGCCATTCCGCCACCTAAGTTTTCCCCTGCCATCTGAGGAACATGGTCAACTCGGATTGGAACATCAACTCCGCACTTCTTATAAAGCTTTAAGATATCTGCCATATCAATTTCGCCATTGTCGTGGAAAGTTTCGTGGAATTTAAGCTTATTTCCAGTTGCATTTCTGAAATGAACGAAAAAGATTTTCTTAGCAAGTTCAGGGATAACTTTATAAAGGTCCTCTCCCATCATAAGATAAGTCGCCTGACACATTGTTACACCAAGATTATCGCTTTCTACGATGCCATAAATAGCTTTCTTTATATTTTCGTAGTTTATCATAATTCTTGACACATCGCCAAGCTTTGGAAGTGGCGGGTCATCCGGATGAAGAGCCAATTTAACTCCGTGTTTTTCAGCATAAGGGATAACTGCTTTTATGAAATATTCATAATTATCCCAAAGCTCTTTCTCGGAAATTTTCTGGCCTGTTGGCTTAAAATCATTGAGGTCAAACTCTGTAACGAGTGCTCCGCCTCTTTCTTTAAACTCATTGCCTGTTCTGAGCCAGCCGATATGAGCCATAAAGTTAAAACAGATTGACTCTATACCCAAAGCTTCCATAATTGGGAACATCTTTATAACCTTTTCAATGCACTCATCTCTCATCTCGTCTCCGGCTTTTATATGGTCATGCAAAGCGTTTGGCATAGGCTCAATGATTAAAGGCTTAACACCAAAGTCTGTAAAGTTTTTATAAACTGTATCCCAATGGCTTTTATCTGTAATATTGAAATCGTCTGTTTCAGGGAGTCTTATTACCCCGTGGTTTACGCCACATTGCTTGGCATAGTCCCAGGTTAAATCCCTGTCGCTTCTAAAATAATCTGTAAGTAACATATTTATACCTCATCTTCTACCTGAACCAAAACAGTTCCGTTTGCAGTTGTTGAAATTTCAAGTTCTAATTCACCATTTGCCTCCAAAGCAAAAGTTTCAGGCTTTAATGTTGCAACATCTCTTAAATATGCAATCTGCTCTTCATTGAGCTTTTCATCCATGTTTTCCTTTATGAAAACGCGATATGGGTTAGTATTGTCCTTATCAATCTTCCATACAGAAATCTTTTTCTTGCCGTCAAGACCTGAAATTTTAACAGGAATTGTTACATCCGGAAGATTTTCGTCAAAATACTTTTCCGCATAGTTTATGAGGATTGCCAAATCGCCGTTGTCGTCCTTGGTTGCAAGAGATGTTACATATTCTCCGTCAATTTCATCAGCCAAAATGTTTTCTTTAAGCTTTGCGCCTAAAACATAAGCATTATAAATTGGCTTTTTGATAAAGTTAAGAGAGAAAAAGTTTCTGAAGCCCTCAAACTCGGTAGTCATTTCGTGCTGTCCGGAAAGACAGATCATCTGAACCCCTAAGTTTGTGTATTCCTTTGCATATTTGGTGAGCATTTGTCCGTAATAAGCTGAAAAAACCTCATGTTCACGAGTAATGTAATAAGGATGGCGTTCAATATTTAAAAATCCGCCTGTGCCCATTCCCCATTCATCCTGAATAAGCTCAATTCCCTCTGGAAAATACTTTTCAACAAGATCACGCATTTTTTCAAAGTTAGTGAACTGATTTTCAACGCAAATAGGTCTTTCCCCTGACTGAATTGATGGGGGGTCAGTTCCGTAGTTATGGAAACAGATATAATCTATCTTCTTGTTTTCCATTTTCAGAAACTTTAAGAAGCCTTCCATAAATTCATAATAAAATGCCCATGCAGGACCGCCGATTTTAATCTTATCAGTTGCTCTTAAAACACCTTTTTCAAAGCCATCATAAAGCTTGCAGTATTCGGTGCATCTTTCATCAACTGACGCATCTCTCATAAAGAAATTCGCAACATCAGGCTCATTTAAACAATGAATACGCCACTTTGAAACTTCCTCTTCTCCGTAACGCTCAACTATATGCTTTGTATATTGGTAACAAATTTCCTCCCAAAGCTTATAGTCTTTTGGCTGAGAAGTGGTCCACATTTTACCTTTATATCTGGTTTTATTGTGGGATACACTGCTGTTTTCCTCAGGGTCAACTGCCATAAAAGGCGGAACACAACCATAAGCAATCATAGGTGTAAAGCCTTTTTCGAGAAGATACTCAATTCTTAAATCGTTAAGAGAATAGTCATAACAAAACTCGCCGTTTTCACCCACGGATACAATATCTTCAAACATATTGTAGATACGCACCATCTTGGCAGCTTTATCCTTTGATATTTCATCAAGAATTTTTCTGCCCCAATCGTCCTCAATTGCGTCTGTTGGATGAAATAAAATATGGTTCCAGAAATTTTCTTGTTTCTTTACAACTTGATTAGCATTGATTTTTATCATAGCCACTCTCCTGAAATTATACGCCACTCTTTGTTAAGAATCCACCGTCAACAGGGATAGTAATACCTGTTACAAATCCTGCTTTATCGTCGCTTAAAAGCCATTCAACACAGCCTAAAAGGTCAGAAGCAACACCGAATCTCTTCATTGGTGTATGGTTAATAACCTGTTCACCTCTTGCTGTAAGGCCTGTTTCAACTGTTCCTAAGTAGTTGATAGAACGCTCGTTTACGAAGAAACCAGGGGCAATAGCGTTTACTCGGATATTTGCAGGAGCAAAGTAGTTTCCGAGCCACTTTGTATAGTTCTCAATAGCAGCCTTACTCATAGCGTAAGCAGGAACTCTTGTAAGCGGGCAATATGCGTTCATTGATGCAAAGTTAATGATTGCACCACCGTCAGCCAAAGCCATCTGCTTACCAAATGCCTGACAGCATACAACTGTTCCTATTGTGTTTATCTTTAAAACTCTCTCGTATGTAGGCATATCCAAGTCAAAGAAACCTCTCATACCCTCAGGCTTTTCATTAGAAAGTTCGATTGGGTCGAACTCTGTAATAGTTGTTAAAGCGTTAAGCTGGTTACCGCCTGCACCGTTTATTAAGAAATCGCAAGGGCCCCATTTTGCAAACACATTGTCAGCAACCTTTGTCATAGATTCGAGGCTTGTAACATCCCCTGTCTCAATCATATATTCTCCGCCAAAAGCTTCGATTTTTTCTGCAAGGCCCTGGAGCTTTTCTGCTGCTAAGTCAACCATAACAACCTTTACGCCTTTTTTAGCAAGGTCTAATGTTATTTCGGAGCAAAGTGTTCCAGCCGCTCCTGTTATCACTGCAACTTTATTCTTAAAATCCATAATTATCTTCCTTTCAAATTTTATAATTATAATGCAGACTGTGTATCGTTAGGATCGCCGTTTATTGCAAGATCATATTCTAAGGACCAGTCCATACCTCTGTAGCTTTCGGCTCTGTCATCTGTTTCGATGAATTCCATAAGCATATCAAGCATTTCTTTTGTCCAGGTGTTTCTGTCAATCTGGGCTGTTGTGAACTTGTTAAGAGAAATCATTTCAAAACCAAAAAGGTCTTTAACCTGTGTCTTTGCCGCTCCGCCAACAACTTCTTCAACCAAGTGGCTTGGGATAAATAATACTCCGCCGCCTGCACCGAATACAACATCGCCTGGGAGACAGATTGCATTACCGATTCTTGTTGCTGTGTTATAGCCTGTCATAATGAACTCACGAATTGGAGTTGGGTCAATTCCTCGGTAGTATACCTGAGTATCTTCTACCTTTTTCATCTGTTCAGTATCACGGATACCGCCCCAAACAACCGCTCCGCCGTTTTCGTTCTTAGTCTTATTTTTAAGAGCTGTTGTAAGGTTTCCGCCAAGATATGTGCCTTTATAGATTTTATCATACATATCAATAA
>JAFSBJ010000144.1 GCA_017437345.1 Clostridia bacterium
AACATCAATATCATTTATAATAATATTGCCACCTGTGGCACTTTCTTCTTTCATCATAAGCTTTATAATAGTGGATTTGCCAGCGGCACTTGAGCCAACGAGAAACACAAATTCACCTTTATTTATATGAAACGAAACGCCTTTGAGCGCACCGTAGCCATTGTCATATATTTTTGAAACATTTTCAAATGTAATCATTTGTTTTCTCCCTTTAACCTGAACGGAGTTATCCGGTTAATATCATAAGGGAACACAGAGCCGTTTTTATACCGCCCGTGTTCCCCCTATTTTAAATTAAAGCTTTACTGCGTTTGACACAAGGTATTTATTAACCATCATTGCTACCTTGAATATTATTGCCTGATCAAAGATTCTAAGATCAAGGCCGGTTATCTTCTGAATTTTATCAAGTCTATAAACAAGAGTGTTTCTATGAACATAGAGCTGACGAGATGTTTCTGAAACATTAAGGTTATTTTCAAAGAACTTCTGAATGGTAAATATAATTTCCTGATCCAGCTCTTCTATAGAACCTTTTTTAAATACCTCTGTTAAGAAAAGCTCACACAGAGTTGTGGGAAGCTGATAGATAAGACGACCGATTCCAAGGTCTTCGTAGCTTAAGATGTTCTTTTCATCATCAAACACCTTACCAACCTCTAAAGCAACTCTTGCTTCCTTATAGGAACGGGCAATCTCTTTGATATTTGAAACAACAGTTCCGATACCAACTGATGCCGACGCCATAATTTCTGTGTTGATATTATTGCAGATGTTTTTAGCAATATTTTGAAGCTCTGAAAGAGCCATATCATTTTCAAGCTCTTTAACAAGGGCAATGTTGTTTTCATCAATGCTGACGATAAAATCGTTTTGCTTATTTGGAAACATACTCTCAACCAATTCAAGAACTGAAAAATCAGAAACTTTTTCTGTCTGGATAAGATAAACAACTCTTCTTGTATCTATAGTCAGGTGAAGCTCGGCAGCCTTTGCCAGAACATCACCCGGAAGAACATTATCAAGAAGGAAATTCTTAATAAAGTTAAGACGATCATGCTTATCGTCATAAAGTGATTTCACAGAAGAAAAGCTTACCTGCAGAATATCTGCATAGTTTCTTGCAAGAGAGTCATCGCCTTTAACAAAAATTATATAATCTATTTTTCCCATAGAAACTATAGGCTTATAGGTAAAGCCATTATATGTAAAGGTATCTGTGTTGTCTTCGGTGAAACTTAAAACACATTCAAGGTCATTATTACTGATGCAATTTTCATTTGATGCAATAATAAAGCCACCGTCTGTTATAAGTCCGAGGTCTCTGTTCATTACATCTTTCATCTGATGAGTTATTTGCTGAAAGTATCTAACATTCATCTACGGCACCCCATTTTAAAGTATATATATAATATTCTAATGTTTTTTGATGAAAAATGCAAGATTTCATATAAGCTTTGTGCAATTTGTATATTTTATTCAAATTATATATGTGTTTTATGTTTAATTTCACCATTCAAAACAGGCGTTTCTTCCGTTATTTGTGTGAATTTTCTGAGAATAAATTGAATTTCTTGCATATATTTATACAAAAGGGTATTTTTGGCGGTGATAAATTGGATAACTTTGTAACGATTGTTGGCTTCTGTCTGGGAGCTCTTATAATTCTCTGTTCGTTTTTTGTGTGCGCAGCTCCGGGCAAATACATATTTGCGTTTCTTTTAAATAGTTTTCTTGGCTGCGTTATTATTTCTCTTGTTAATGTGCTTTTAAAAACCTACGGACTTGGCGTGGGGATAAATCCCATAACTGCAGTTTGTGTTGGAATAATGGGAATACCGGGAGCGGTGGCGGTGATACTGCTTGCAATTTTTTTGTAAAATTTCCAGGCAGTATCAGATAAAAGATAAGAGTGAAGAGTGAAAAGAAAATGAAGAAATCCGCCCATGTGGGCGGATTTCAACTATTTCTATTCTCTTTTCTCTCTTATCTCTTCTCTATTTTTGTCTTTCCACCCATATATGGAACAAGAACATCAGGAATTGTAACAGAGCCATCTTCGTTCTGATAGTTTTCTAAGATTGCGGCAACTGTTCTGCCTATTGCCACACCGCTACCGTTTAAGGTGTGGACAAACTGTGCTTTATCCTTTGGCGAATTCTTAAATTTAATATTTGCTCTTCTTGCCTGGAAATCTTCAAAGTTTGAGCAGGATGAAATTTCAACATATCTGTTGTAGCTTGGCATCCACACTTCAATGTCATATTTTTTAGCAGCTGTAAAGCCCAAATCGCCAACACAGATTTTAACAACTCTATAAGGAAGATTTAAAAGCTTCAACACCTTTTCAGCATCATTTGTAAGCTTTTCAAGCTCTTCATATGAATTTTCAGGTGATGCAAATTTAACAAGCTCAACCTTATTGAACTGATGCTGTCTGATAAGACCTCTTGTATCTTTACCTGCAGAACCGGCTTCTGCTCTGAAGCAGGCAGAGTAGGCAACATGCTTTATAGGAAGTTTGGAGCCATCGAGGATTTCATCACGATACATATTGGTAACAGGAACCTCGGCTGTGGGAATAAGGAAATAGTCGGTATTCATTACCTTAAATGCATCTTCCTCAAATTTGGGAAGCTGACCTGTGCCGACCATACTTCTTCTATGAACCATATATGGTGGGAATATTTCTGTATAGCCACTATCTGTTGTGTGTGTGTCAAGATAAAAATTGATTATAGCTCTTTCAAGGCGAGCGCCCAAGCCCTTATAGAAGGTAAATCTTGTGCCTGTTACCTTGCCGGCTGTGGGAGCATCCAAAATATCCAAATCTGCTCCGATATCCCAATGAGCCTTGGGTTCAAAATCAAATTTTGTCGGCTCTGAAAATCTTCTTATTTCCACATTATCCTCATCGGTGTCACCGTCGGGAACTTCGTCGTTGGGAATATTTGGAATAGTAAGCATGAGATTATTGATTTTTTCGTCATATTCTCTCACCTTTTCATCAATTTCCTTGATTTCATCGGAGAGTTTTTTCATTTCTTCAAAAATGGGAACAACATCCTTGCCCTCTTTTTTGAGCATAGGAATACTCTTGCTTACTTCGTTCTGCTTCTGTTTGAGCTGTTCAACACTGAATAAAAGCTCTCTTTTTTCGCTGTCAAGCTTTAAAAGAGCATCAATGTCTACAACTTCCTTTCTTCTGGCTAAAGCCTTTTTAACTTTTTCTGTTTCTGTTCTTATTAATTTGATATCTAACATTATTTATACACTGTCCTTTCAAAACAGGAATTATATCAGTAAACTAGTTTATTATAAATGTAAAGTTGGGCTTCTGTCAAGCTTTCCGGATCAATAGTTGATTTTATTTGCTTGCTTTTGCCAAAATTTCCGCTGTTATAGGCTTTTATTGCAGCCATAAGAGCATCATCGTTTAATTTTTCTATTTCATCATCAAGCTTTAGTGCTTCATATTCTGACTTCATCTGCTCATGCTCTGCGGTGAGTGCATCCAGGTTTTTCTGAAGCTCAATGTTTTTATTCTGAAGTTCTGTGTTTTTATGAGAAAGCTCTGTTATATCTGCCTTGAGTCCCTTTGCCTGCTCTGTGCTGCTGTTGTGACTTAGTCCTGCAAAAATTATCAGAATGAGTGCAAAGGAAAATAAAATTGCCACATACATCCACAGGAATTTTGTGTTTTCTTTCATTTTATATATCACCTTTCAAAATTTTAAAATTTTTGTTTTCCCCTTTTGTTACTTCCCCCAAAAAGCTTAAAATCCATCTTTTTTTGATTTTGTTCCATGTGGAACATTTAAAAACTCCAAAAACAGCTTTTTAAGATAATTTTACCTCCCAACGCAATATCACCTTGGTGTATTTGCGTTCGACGATTTAAAGGGTATTTTTAAAGGTCGATTTTTTCACTTCCTGAAATAATTTTTACAATTCTTTCCAAATCTTTGGCAGAATAATAGTCAATCTGAATTTTACCCTTATTTTTCTTTCCCGAAATTTTAACCTTTGTTCCAAGAATACCTTCTATACTCTTTTCAATTTTTTCATATGCAAGCTTAACATTAAGGTCAGTTTTTCCGGGAGCTTTTTCCGGTTTGAGATATTTTTTAACCTCTGCTTCCAATTCTCTCACGCTAAGTCCTTTTTCGATTGTTTTTTCACAAAGCTCATTTTTCGCTTTATCGTCAGGGAGTGACAATAGAACCTTTGCGTGACCAACAGAAATCAGTCCATTCTTTAGACAATCCAGAGTTTTTTTGGGAAGATTCAAAAGTCTTAAACTGTTTGCAACTCCGCTTCGGCTCTTGCTTAGCTTCTGAGCCACATCTTCCTGAGTTAAACCATAGTCTTCCATAAGCTTTTTATAGCCAAGAGCTTCTTCAACCGGGTTAAGGTCCTCTCTCTGAAGGTTTTCTATGAGAGATAGTTCATATAGTTTCTGATTATCAAGCTTTTTAACAATAGCAGGAATTTCCTTAAGGCCCGCTTTTTTTGCCGCACGCCATCTGCGCTCACCGGCAATAATAGAATAATAACCGTTTGGAGCTTCCTGCACCAGAATAGGGGAGATAACTCCATTTTGTCTTATTGAATCAGCAAGCTCTTCAAGCTTCTCCTCATCAAAAGCCTTTCTTGGTTGAAGCTTGTTAGGTTCAATATCCACAATTTTAATTTCTTTTATTATATCGGAGTCAATTGATGACTTTTCATCAGTTAAAAGAGCTCCCAAGCCTTTTCCGAGGCCTTTTTTCTTAACCATTTGTTATCACCTCTATCATTTTCTTCCCCATTTTTTGTTGTTTTTTATAAGCTCTTTTGCAAGCTTAACATACATTTCGCTTCCCTTTGATGATTTATCATAATAATTTATAGGTTCTCCAAAGCTGGGCGCTTCGCTGAGACGCACATTGCGGGGGATAACTGTCTTATAGAGCTTGTCGTCGTAATACTTTTTAACCTCTTCGGCAACAAGCATTGATAAATTCGTTCTCACATCATACATAGTAAGAAGCACACCCTCAATTTCGATTGAAGGGTTAAGCTGTTTTTTAACCTTTCTTATGGTGGCTGTGAGCTGGCTCAAACCTTCTAAGGCATAGTATTCACATTGAATCGGCATAATAATACTGTCGGACGCTGTGAATGCGTTGAGAGTTAAGAGACCAAGAGATGGAGGACAATCAATAATTATATAGTCATATTCATCTTTTACCGATGAAAGAGCATTTTTCAAAAGATATTCTCTGTTTTCCATATCCACCATTTCAATTTCACCGCCGGCAAGGTCAATACCGGAGGAAAGAAGCGACAGATTATCAAAATCAGTTTTTATTATAGCGTCAGCGGCCAAAGTACCATTAATAAGCACATCATAAACCGAAAGCTCTGTGTTTTCCTTATCCACACCGACGCCGCTTGTGGCGTTTCCCTGTGGGTCAAGGTCAATCAAAAGAACCTTTTTCTTTTGCGCCGCAACACAAGATGACAAATTAACTGATGTAGTTGTTTTGCCGACGCCGCCTTTCTGATTGGCAACAGAAATAATTTTTCCCATTTTTCTGCTCCTTTCTGTTTGCAATTAATTGTGTTTGCATATAGTATAACACAAATATACATTATATGGAACAGTTTTTTTAAAATTTTTCAAAAAAATATTTAAAATGTTCCACATGGAACATTTTTTATTTAATTTGAACTATTGTTTTTAATCAAAAGATAAATTATTGTTTGGCAGCTAGGTTCTAATATCATATTGTAGGGGATGGCGTCCTCGACATCCCGCTTGATTTCAGCAATATTATGCGGGTCGTCCGGGAGGCCGACCCCTACAAATTTAT
>JAFSBJ010000145.1 GCA_017437345.1 Clostridia bacterium
CAATCTTTGATAATATCGATGCCATCACAGCTGAAAATGGAAAAGGTGCAGAGCTTAGTTTAGAGAATGCAACAGAGGGTATGACAGTTCCATTCCACGCAGGCGCTGCTAAATATTTCAGCGAAAAAGGCGTTGAAGTAGACACTAAATAAATCTAAAACTAAAAAGCAAAGTTTTTGGCTGCGGCAGAAACTAAACCGCAGCCACTTTTGTGTTTAAATGCTTGAAAAGAAAGATTGTTATAATATAATCTTTCCATATCTTCATCAGGAGGAAATATGAAATTTTTTCAAAGAAAAAAACCGGAAAACACTCCGGAACCAATGGATCTTGAATCTGTAATGAAAAAGTTTGATCGTGAATCAAACACCCGTATCTGGGAAGGAAAAGGAAAAGTTTTGGTAACCTGTATACTTGCCATATTCTCCCTTTTCTGCCTTTATGTAACCCTTTTTGCCAGTTGGCTTGAAGAATACAGATTAACTTCATTTGTAGCATTTATAGTTCTTCTTGGCTACATCATATACCCGGCAAAAAAAGGCTTGCAAAAGGTTAATTATATACCTTGGTACGATATCCTGCTTATGATTTGCGGAACAGGAGCATTTCTCTACTATACAGTAAATGCCATGACAATAATTCAGCAGGGCAGCAAGTTTGAAGTATATCAGATTATTATTGGAATTATCGGTATCATTTCTATCATAGAAGTATGCCGCCGAAGTGTTGGTCTTCCTATCATAATCGTTGCAGGCTGCTTTATTCTCTATGCTCTCACAGCCGGTCTTTCCAATCCAACCCTCTTGGGCAAACTCAATTATATAGTCCACTATCTTTTCTATGGAAAAGAAGGAATTCTTTCAACCCCGATTAATGTATGCTCCAAGTTTATTGTTGTGTTTATTATTTTCGGTGCATTTTTGGAGCGCACAGGCATTGCCGATTTCTTTATCAAAATATCAAATTCAATTGTTGGTGGATTTTCAGGAGGTCCTGCAAAGGTTGCAGTTGTTGCAAGTGCTCTTGAGGGAATGGTTTCAGGTTCATCTGTTGCCAACACAGTCGGCTCAGGCTCTGTTACAATCCCCCTTATGAAGAAAACAGGCTATAAGCCTGAGTTTGCGGCAGCTGCTGAAGCTTCAGCGTCAACAGGCGGCCAGATAATGCCTCCAATTATGGGCGCTGCTGCCTTTTTAATGGCGGATTATGTTGCCGTGCCATACAGCAACATAGTTACCCGCGCAATTCTCCCTGCTATTCTTTATTTTGCTGGCGTGTTTATTGCAGTTCATTTAGAAGCAAAAAAAGAGGGACTCAAAGGTATTAGCAAAGATGAGCTTCCCCGTCTTGTTCCGCTTTTAAAACAAACATATCTCCTGCTCCCGTTAATTGTTTTAATCTATCTTGTAGGCACAAGTCAGAAATCTATTCAGTATGCAGCAGCAATTGCAATTGTTGTTGCCATAGGTGTGAGCCTTTTCAATAAGGAAAACAGCATCACTCCCAAAAAGATATGGGAAGCTCTGGCTGCCGGCGGACAAGGTATGATAACAGTTGCCGCGGCATGCGGTGTTGCAGGAATTATCGCCGGAACAATAACCATGACCGGTCTTGCTAACACAATGATCAATGGCATAGTTGCTCTTGCGGGAAATCAGGTTATAATAGCCTTGTTTTTAACTATGCTGTGTTGCATAGTTCTTGGTATGGGTGTTCCAACCACAGCCAACTATTGCATAATGGCGGCAACCTGCGCCCCGATTCTTGTGCGTATGGGTGTGCCAAATATCGCGGCTCATTTCTTTGTGTTCTATTTTGGAATCGTTGCCGACCTCACTCCACCTGTTGCTCTTGCATCCTATGCCGGTGCGGCAATAGCTCAGGCAAATCCCATGAAAACTGCAGTAACCTCCACTAAGCTTGCAATAGGTGCATTTATTGTACCATATGTATTTGCTCTTAATCCTGCTATGCTCTTTATCGACACAAGCATAGGCGAAATCATAACCATAACAATAACATCTCTTATTGGTATGTTTGCTGTTTCTTCTTCATTAGAAGGTTATCTTATGTGCAGGATGCCATGGTATCAGAGAATCGTCATTTTAATTGGCGGAATTCTTCTTATCTATCCCGGACTTACCACAGATGTAATAGGAATTATTCTTGTATTGGTAGTTGCTGCTATGCAGTTTGTAAGCAGAAAAAAATTAGCCATATAAAAATTAAATCACCACTTGTGCATATTAATTGCAAGTGGTGATTTTTTTATGGTTCTTTTGTAAATGTTGGGGTTGAGATTCTTCACCTTGTTCAGAATGACTTTTTCGTTTTTTTGAAACTCTGCGTTAATGTCATTCTGAGCGTTAGCGAAGAATCTCGAAATTAAGCAAACCCCAACATTTGTTGCTGAACCCCCTTTTTAAAATTTAAAATACTCTTTTGCATTATAATAGCAAATACCTTCTATAATCTCCTTAAGAGCTTCATAATCCTCAGGATATTCTCCTTCTTCAACCCATTTTCCAATGAGATTGCAAAGTATTCTTCTGAAATATTCGTGTCTTGGATACGACACAAAGCTTCTTGAATCTGTCAGCATTCCAACAAAGTTTCCAAGGCATCCAAGGTTTGCCAGAGCCTTCATCTGTCCTTCCATACCGTCGCGGTTGTCATTAAACCACCATCCCGAGCCAAACTGAATTCTGCCTCTTTCGGGGCCTGTCTGGAAGTTACCCAGCATAGTTCCTATAACATAATTGTCCTTGGGATTTAAAACATAAAGTATTGTTTTGGGAAGGCTTTCATTTTCGGCAAAGCTATTCAAAAGCTTTGATAAATTTTCTGCAATGCAGTTGTCTGCAACCGAATCAAAACCGGTATCAGCGCCTAAAGCATCAAACATTTTTTTGTTGTTGTTTCTAAGCGCACCAATATGTATCTGCATCGCCCATCCGAGACGGTTGTATTCTCCTGCACAAAGTCCGAGAATAGCTGTTTTAAATATATCTGCTTCTTTCCGGGTGATTGTTTCCCCGTTTATCTTTTTGTTAAACACAGCTTCTGCGTCGCCTTTTTCAAAAGGAACACCTTCTAACGCGTGGTCTGAAAGTCTGCAC
>JAFSBJ010000146.1 GCA_017437345.1 Clostridia bacterium
CCGGTTATCGAAACAGGTGTGGGCAATTGTCATATATTTGTTGACAAGTCGGCAGATGCAGATATGGCGGTGAGCATTATAGTAAATGCAAAAACCTCAAGACCGTCTGTGTGTAATGCTTGTGAAAGCCTTCTTATTCATAGTGGAGTAGACAAAGCATTTTATGAAAAGCTCTACAGGGCATTAAAAGAAAAGGGCGTTGAGATAAGAGGCTGCAATAAAACTGCAAAAATGATGAAATGTGATTTTATTGCCACCAACGAAGATTTTGCAAAAGAATATCTTGATTATATAATATCCGTTAAAACCGTGGATAGCATAGATGAAGCCATTGAGCATATTTCCCTTTATTCCACAGGACATTCGGAAAGCATAGTCACAAATGACTATAATAATTCTGTAAGGTTTACAAATGAAGTTGACAGCGCGGCTGTGTATGTTAATGCTTCAACCCGTTTTACAGATGGCTTTGAATTCGGTCTTGGAGCAGAAATAGGCATAAGCACTCAGAAGCTTCACGCAAGAGGTCCCATGGGATTAAAAGAAATAACAAGCGCAAAATATGTTATAACTGGAAATGGACAGATAAGATAACTTGAACGGAGGAAGAAAAAATGGAATACGCATTATGGATAGTTTTAATGGTAGCACTCATAATTATTGAAGCAAGCACGGCAAGTCTTGTTTGCATCTGGTTTGCAATTGGTGCTCTTGCAGCGGCAATCTCCAAGCTTCTTGGAGCAGAGCTTTTAAGCCAGATAGTTGTTTTTGTTGCTGTTTCGGCAGTTACCCTTTTTGCCACAAAGCCGATTGTTAAAAAACTAAGAGGCAAAGGTAAAACTGCAACAAATGCCGATATGGTAATCGGAAAAACAGGCATTGTTACCGAGGAAATTACAAATGAAAAATTTGCCGGAAAGGTTAAGGTTGCAGGCCGGGAATGGTCAGCAGTTACAGCTGATGGCTCAGAAATTCCCAAAAACAGCAAAATCACCGTTTTAAAAATAGAAGGTGTTAAGCTTGTTGTTGAGATTGTAAAATTTGCTTCAGTAACCGAAGCATAAAATAATAAAAAGGAGTGTTTTGTATGGTTGTTGTTTTAATGCTTATTGTCATTGCTTTGATTGTTGTTATAAGGAATATAAAAATTATTCCTCAGGCACATGCGGCAATAGTTGAAAGACTCGGAGCCTATCAGTCCACCTGGAATGTTGGCTTTCATGTTAAAATCCCTTTTATCGACAGGATAGTTAAAACAGTTTCGTTAAAGGAACAGGTTGTTGATTTTGCTCCTCAGCCTGTTATAACAAAGGATAATGTTACTATGCAGATAGACACGGTTATTTTTTTCCAGATAACCGATCCCAAGCTTTTTGTGTATGGTGTTGACCATCCTATAAGCGCTATTGAAAATCTCACAGCCACAACTCTCAGAAATATCATAGGTGATCTTGAGCTTGACGAAACTCTCACCTCAAGAGACACAGTAAACACCAAGATGCGTGCTATCCTTGATGAAGCCACAGACCCATGGGGAATAAAGGTTAACAGGGTTGAACTCAAAAACATTATTCCGCCAAGAGAAATCCAGGATGCAATGGAAAAGCAGATGAAAGCTGAAAGAGAAAGACGAGAACTGATTTTAAAAGCCGAAGGCGAAAAGAAATCGGCGATTCTTGTTGCAGAAGGTGAAAAGGAAGCTGCAATCTTAAGAGCTGATGCTGTTAAGGAAAGCCACATCCGCGAAGCTCAAGGTGAAGCAGAAGCAATCTTAAGCATCCAGACAGCCACCGCAGAAGGCCTGAGAAGACTCAACGAAGTTAGCCCCACAGCGGCAATAGTTGCATTAAAGGGCTTTGAAGCTCTTGAAAAGGTTGCCGACGGAAAAGCTACAAAGATTATCATCCCAAGCGAATTGCAGGGCGTGGCAGGTCTTGCAACATCTGTTAAAGAGCTAATTAAAGATGAATAAACCGGAATAAACCATATAGTTCTGAAAATGGGCTCTTTGTCAATAGTTGGGGTCAAAATTGAATAATGGAATTTTTGATGGCGGTTGCAGCTTTTATGCAGCCGCCTTTCCAATATTGGATTTTTTGTA
>JAFSBJ010000147.1 GCA_017437345.1 Clostridia bacterium
ATCCGAAAGCATTTCTTATTATACTGAATATATGCCCATTTGTCAAGCCTTTTGTGAAATTTTTATTAAATTAAAAAATAAGCTTTTTTTATCATAAACTTTGAAAAGAAATGCAAAATATAATTGAGGGGGAATTGTTATGTTTGATTTAACAAAACTTTCTTTTTCAGAAATTTATGCATTTTATAAAGTTTTTTATAAAGGCAACATATCGAATAATTCTTCAACCTATTACAGCTGAGGCATTTGCCTCAGCTAAGGCTAAGGCTTTACATAAAACAAAGGAGAAAGAAAAATGGGAAAGTTCTTAGTAAGCCAAGCGGAAAGTCTCAAAGGGAGCGTTAAAATAAGCGGGTCAAAAAACTCTGCTCTTCCCATAATTGCTGCATCAACTTTATGCGGAGAAGAAGTAAAACTAACAAACATCCCCCATTTAAGCGATGTTAAAAATTTATGCGAAATTATTTCGTGTTTAGGAGGGGAATATAATTTTGAAGCCGGAAGTGAACTTGGAATTGCTTTAAAAGATATAAAAGATTACAAAGCGCCTTATGATACGGTTAACAAGCTGAGGGCGTCCTTTCTGATAATGGCCCCACTTCTTGCGAGAAATAAAAAGGTCAGAATACCTCTTCCAGGAGGCTGTCCTATCGGCACAAGACCAATAGACTTGCATCTTAAAGGTTTTTCGGCTATGGGGGCAAAAATAAGCACAGGTCATGGCTTTGTTGAGGCAAGATGCAAAAAGCTTTCGGGCGCTGAAATTTATCTTGATTTCCCAAGTGTTGGGGCCACTGAAAATTTGATGATTGCGGGGAGCGTTGCTGAGGGAAAGACCGTAATTGAGAACTGCGCAACTGAGCCTGAAATTGTTGATTTAGCGAATTTTTTAAATAAAATGGGAGCTAAAATCGAAAATGCCGGTACGGATAAAATAACTATTTACGGTGCAGAAACCCTATACCCTTGCCAATATTCCATTATCCCGGACAGAATAGAGGCGGGGACTTTTTTGACAGCAGGTCTGATGCGTGAGGCTGATTTAACCATTGAAAATATAATCTGCGACCATTTAAGACCTGTTATTGCAAAATATACGGAAATGGGAGCGAAAATAGAAGAGGGAGAGAATTTCCTAAAAATCAAATCTGACGGAAAGATGGGAAACACCGATATTAAAACCTTGCCGTTTCCGGGTTTCCCCACAGATATGCAGGCGGCTGCAACATCTCTTATGTGCACAGCGGAGGGAAGAAGCGTTATGGTTGAAACGGTTTTTGAAAACAGATTTTTGCATATCCCTGAGCTTTGCAGAATGGGAGCAAAAATCAAGGTCGACGGAAGAACAGCCGTTATTGACGGGGGACAGCTTACAGGCGCCAAAGTAAAAGCCACTGACCTTCGTGCAGGGGCGGCCCTTGTTCTTGCAGGGATTTGTGCAAAAGGAAAAACGGAAATTGATAATATTGAGTTTATCGAACGAGGCTATGAAGATTTTGACCAAAAGCTAAAAGAAATCGGAGTTAACATTAAAAAAGTGCAATAAAAAAGAGTGCCATATAGGCACTCTTAAATTTTATCTTACTCCGAAAAGTAAATCACCATATGAAGGATAAGGCCAGAAATCAGATGCAACCATAGTTTCAAGCTCGTCAGTTGTTTTTCTGAGAGCTTCCATTGCAGGAATTATATCGTTCTTGCATAAGAATGATAACTCGCATTTATCAGTTGTTGCATCGGCTTTCGCCATAATAGCTTCTAAGGATTTAAGATTTCTGTAAAGGTCTCCGGTTAATGAAGAAACTGTTTGAGCCACTTCTTCTTCATAGCTGCGGTCTAATTTATTGGAAAGAGCTTTTTTTGTAAGGGCAATGTCGGCAAGCTCTCTGCCGTAAGAAGAAACCGCAGGAAGAATATCTTTTTTAACCATTTCAATCATTGTAAGAGCTTCAATATTAATAACTTTGCAGTAATGCTCTAAATTGATATCATATCTTGCGCGAAGCTCAACCTCGCTTAACACTTTGTGCTTTGTAAAGAGCTCAACACTCTTTTCACTGATAAGAGCAGGAAGAGCATCAGGTGTTGTTTTAAGGTTTGAAAGACCGCGTTTTTCAGCCTCTTGTGTCCACGCGTCGTCATAACCGTTTCCGTTGAAGATAATACGCTTATGCTTTTTGATTGTGTCGCGAATAAGTTCGTTTAAAGATGTTTCAAAATCTTCTGCATTTTCGAGAATATCTGCAAAGCTTTCAAGAATGTCGCCAACCGCTGTATTGATTATGAAGTTCGGCTCTGCAACAGAGAGAGAAGAACCAAGCATACGGAATTCAAATTTGTTGTTTGTAAATGCAAATGGGCTTGTTCTGTTTCTGTCAGTTGTATCCTTAGAGAATCTTGGAAGAGTATGTACACCGATTTTCATAAGGGTTTTCTCTTTGTTGTCGTATTCCTGACCGCGTTCAATGGCGTCTAAAACATCATTGAGTTCATCGCCCAAGAACATTGAGATAACAGCAGGAGGAGCTTCGTTTGCTCCAAGTCTGTGGTCATTTCCTGCGCTTGCAACGGACGCACGGAGTAAATCCTGATATTCATCAACTGCCTTGATGATCGCGCAAAGGAATAATAAAAATTGCGCATTTTCGTATGGTGTCTCGCCTGGGTCTAAAAGGTTAACCCCTGTGTTTGTGGAAAGAGACCAGTTATTATGCTTACCGCTTCCGTTTACGCCAGCAAAAGGTTTTTCGTGGAGAAGGCAAACCAAATCGTGTTTCTTTGCCACTCTTTGCATAAGCTCCATGGTAAGCTGGTTATGGTCACAGGCAATATTTGTTGTTGTAAAAATAGGAGCAAGCTCGTGCTGAGATGGAGCGCCTTCGTTATGCTCTGTCTTGGATAAAATTCCAAGTTTCCAGAGCTCTTTGTTAAGGTCTTTCATATATGCCTTAACTCGTGGCTTTATCTGACCAAAATAGTGGTCGTCAAGCTCCTGACCCTTTGGAGGCTTTGCACCAAAAAGAGTTCTGCCTGTATAAACCAAATCTTTTCTTTGTTCAAAAAGCTCTTTTGGAATGAGGAAGTATTCCTGTTCAGGTCCAACGGTTGTCTTAACGGATGTAACATTTTCGTTTCCGAAAAGCTTTAATACGCGAAGAGCTTGTTTGCCGATATACTCCATAGAACGAAGAAGAGGGGTTTTCATATCAAGAGCCTCTCCACCGTAGGCGCAAAACGCTGTTGGAATACATAATGTATCATCTTTTATAAATGTATATGAAGTCGGGTCCCAGGCTGTATAACCTCTTGCTTCGAATGTGGCTCTGATACCGCCTGATGGGAAAGAAGATGCATCAGGCTCTCCTTTAACAAGTTCTTTGCCTGAAAATTCCATAATAATTTTTCCGTCTTTTGTAGGACAGATAAAGCTGTCATGCTTTTCAGCAGTAACACCTGTTAAAGGCTGGAACCAGTGAGTAAAGTGAGTTGCGCCTTTTTCGATAGCCCAGTCTTTCATGGCTGTTGCAACAACATTAGCAATAGTAATATCAAGCTTTCTGCCGTCTTGAATTGTCTTTTGCATAGCCATATAGGTTTCTTCGGGAAGCCGTTCTCTCATAACGGTATCGTCAAAAACCATAGAGCTGAAAATTTCGGTTACATTGCTCATAAAATCTCTCCTTAAAATAACGGATATAAAACGGTGCTATAAGAACTAAACTTATAGCATCATAGATAGAAACATTATACGGCTTTTCCCCACAATTGTCAAGGGTTTTAAGGATAATATAACTATAAAAAAGTAGGGTATTTAGTGATTTAAATTGTTGACACGGATAAATTTGTATGTTATAATAATAAAAAACCGAAATTCGTAAAGGAGATGCTTAAAATGAACAGAATTAAGACAATCGAAACTCGCGACCTTACAAAGAGCGTTAAAGACGGCGGTTGTGGCGAATGCCAGACATCTTGTCAGTCTGCTTGTAAAACATCCTGCGGCGTTGCTAACCAGGAATGTGAAAAGTGCGTAAGCAGCAAGTAATTTGATTTAAAATCAGGGGCTGTAGCATTGCTATGGCCCCATTTTTTTGGAAAGGCGTTAAAATGATACATCAGTATAAATTAAACGGATATAACATTGTTTTGGATGTTTTTTCCGGGGCGGTGCATCTGGTTGATGAGCTGTCTTATGATATAATTGAAATGTATGAAGAAAAATCCAGAGAGGAGATTTCTTCATTTATCCTTGATAAATATAAAAAAGAAAATATTACTCAAAGGGATATTGATGAGGTTTTTGAAGATATCGAAGAACTTAAAAATGACGGAAAGCTTTACTCAAAGGATGTTTATGAGGACAAAGCTTTTGATTTGAAAAACCGTCATACGGATATTAAGGCTCTTTGTCTTCATGTTGCCCATACCTGCAATTTAAATTGTGATTATTGCTTTGCAAGTCAGGGTAAATACCATGGCGACAGGGCGCTTATGAGCCTTGAAGTGGGCAAAAGAGCTATCGACTTTCTTATTGAAAATTCGGGAAACCGCAAAAATCTTGAAGTTGATTTCTTTGGTGGCGAGCCGTTAATGAACTGGGATGTCTGCAAAGAAATTGTCAAATATGCGAGAGAAATCGAGAAAGAGCATAATAAGAATTTCAGATTTACCCTTACCACAAACGGTGTCCTTTTAGATGACGATGTTATCGATTTTGCGAACCGCGAAATGCATAATGTTGTGCTCAGCCTTGACGGAAGAAAAGAAGTTCACGACAGCCTCAGAAAAACTGTAAACGGCCAGGGAAGCTATGACTTAATTCTTCCGAAGTTTAAGCATTTTATTGAGAAGAGAGGAAATCGCGGATATTATATGCGGGGAACTTTTACTCATAATAATGTTGATTTTACCAATGATATTTTCCATATGGCAGATATGGGCTTTAAGGAACTTTCGATGGAACCTGTTGTTTGTGCTCCCGATGACCCGTATGCCTTAACTCAGGAAGATTTACCGATTTTATTTGAGCAGTATGAAATTCTCGCTAAGGAAATGCTTAAAAGAAGCCGAGAGAAAAACGGTTTCACTTTCTATCACTATATGATTAACCTGTCAGGGGGGCCTTGTATCTACAAGCGAATTTCCGGCTGTGGTTCGGGAACTGAATATATGGCAGTAACTCCTTGGGGAGAACTTTTCCCTTGTCATCAGTTTGTTGGCGATGAGAAATACAGCATGGGAGACATCTGGAAGGGTGTTACAAATACTGATGTCAGGGATGAGTTTAAGCTCTGCAATGCCTACGCAAGAAAAGAGTGTAAGGATTGCTGGGCAAAGCTTTATTGCAGTGGCGGATGTGCGGCAAATGCTTATCATGCGACTGGCTCAATAACCGGAGTTTATGAATATGGCTGTGAACTTTTCAAAAAGCGAATTGAATGTGCCATAATGCTGGAAGTTGCTAAAATCCAGGAAGGACTTGAATAAAAATAAAGCCTCAAAAAGAGGCTTTATTTTTTTGCCCATAATTTGTTATACAAACACTCTTTTATGAATAAAAATTATATAAAGGAGGGAGAGCATGGATAAAAAACTTGTAAGATGGGAGTGGATTGGGGCAGGAATTTGCTTTTTGCTTTCAATACCGCTGCATTTTTTATTTGATTTTATAGGTGGCAAGCCTCTTTGGACCGGCTTTTTTCTAAATGTAAACGAGAGCGTCTGGGAACATCTGAAACTTCTTTTTTACCCCGGGATTCTGGTTGGGATTATCCAGTATTTTATTGTTGGGAAAAACTATGAAAACTATATCAGCGCAAAAATAATAGGGATACTTTTAGGAATGCTTGGTATTGTGGTTTCTTTTTACACTTATACAGGAATTATAGGGGATAATTTTGTGGTTGCTGATATTTTGACTTATGTTTTTGGCGCCGTTGTTATGGCGATTACCACAATAAAAGTTACCCAAAGCGGAAAAGGCGAAAATTATAAAAACCTTCTTACTGTGGTCCTTATTGTTATGGGAGTTCTGTTTGCTGTATGGACTTATAATCCGCCGTCTATTGGGATTTTTGAGGATTATGCATCGGTTTTCTTTTTAGATATGTTCTAAATAGGGACAAAGCCTAATAAACTAGAAATATCAAAAGAAAAGGTGGATTAGCTATGGAAAAACGAGTTAAGGAAATTTTTGCGGTTCTTCCCGACAATCTTAAATGTTTATTAAAAGAAGCTCTGGAACAAGCTTGTGGCAGTCTTGAAGAAATAAGGATAAGGGTAAATCGCCCACTTATAATAAGTACCTCCCTCGGAAGTTTTGCTGTTTTAACAGATGGCAGTGTATCTCCGGCTATTGGGGGTGCTTATATTATAACTGAGTGTGACATAAAGCGAATTTTCTCTGCCCTTTGCGAGAATTCAATTTATGCACATGCGGAAGAAATAAAACAAGGATACATAACTATACGAGGTGGACACAGAGCGGGGTTTTGCGGAAAAACAGTAGTAAGTTGTGGCCATATCGAAACCATTAAAGAGATAAATGGGATAAACATCAGGGTTGCCTCTGAACGGATAGGAACAGGCGGGGAATATATCGATGCCGTTTTAAAGAATGGTAAAGTGAAAAATACTTTGATTATTTCTCCGCCCGGTGTTGGCAAGACTACACTTTTAAGGGACTTAACAAGGCTTATATCTCACTCCGGCATAAAGGTTTCTGTTATTGACGAAAGAGGAGAAATAGGAGCGCTTTTTAGAGGTGTTCCTCAAAATGATATTGGGATTCAGACGGATATAATTGAGGATGCACCAAAAAATAAGGCAATTCCCCTTATGCTAAGGTCGATGTCCCCTCAGCTTATTGTCTGCGACGAACTTTCCACGGAAGGGGATGTTGAGGCGGTTAAAAAATGTTTCGGTATGGGAGTAAGCGTTGTTGCAAGTGCTCACGGCGGAAGCCTTGAAGAGATTAAAAACAATTGTCATTTGAAAAGAATTCTTGGCAAAAACGGCTTTAATCAGGTTATCGTTTTAAGGCGGAATAATAAAAGCCATGTTAGAAGAGTTGTTGGCGAGGTTTTTGAGGTGGAAAAGTGATTTTTAAGCTTATTCTTTGCGGTGTTATTATTGCAGGTTTTGGATATATGGGACATTTGATGGGAGAGAAACAAAAGGACAGGTTAAGACAACTGTCTTCTTTTTCAGACGGTTTGACAATGCTTGAATTTAATATAAAACATATGAATTATCCTATTGCAAAGGCTTTGGAGAGTGCCAGCGAAAATTGCGCAGGGGTAGTTAAAAAGATATTTTATGAAACAGGGACGCATCTCCAAAAAGATTATGGAAGCAATCCGGGGGAGATTTTTGATAAAAAGATAGAAGAGAACAAAAACCTTTTGTGCCTTTCTTCTGATGAAATAGGAATTTTAAAAAGCTTTTCAAAAACTCTCAGTGAGGGTGATATTGATACTGAAATAAAGAATATTGAGGCGGTAAAAACCCGTCTTGATTCGGCCCAAAGTGATGCTACGGAAGAAGTGAACAAAAAAGCAAAGGCCACAAAAAGTATAAGCCTTCTGGCAGGAGTATTTATAGTTATTCTCCTTCTATAAATTAACGAGGTGATAAAATGACGGGAGTAGATTTAATATTCAAAGTTGCGGCAATAGGGATACTTGTTGCTGTGCTGAATTTGCTTCTTGTAAGAAGCGGAAGAGAAGACCAGGCGATGCTCACAACCATAGCAGGACTTATTGTGGTTTTGCTTATGGTGGTACAGCAAATAAGCAACTTGTTTGACACTATAAAAAGTGTTTTTGATTTATAAATATGGATGTAGAAAAAATTATTGGAATTGGAATAATTGCTGTGCTCCTTTCGGTGCTGATTAAAAACTATCGACCTGAAATTTCAGTTTCCATATCTATAATATCCTGTGCAGTTATGCTTGCCTTAATTGGGCCATATTTTAAAACGGTAACAGCGTTTTTTGTTGACTTATCAAGGCAAATCGGAATTGAAATGCAGTTTATGATTATCGTTATAAAAGTTATTGGTATTGCATTTATAACACAAATTGGCGCCGAAATTTGCAAGGATGCAGGTGAAACGGCGATTGGAACAAATATTGAAACTTGCGGAAAGATAATAATTATTGCAATGTCTATGCCTGTAATTTATAGGCTTTTCGATGTGGTGGGTAGAGTTATTGATGTAGCTTAGCAAAGGAAAAGAAATGTGAAAAAAGTTGTATTTTTACTTATATTGCTTTTGCTTCTTTCGGTGGAAGTTATGGCAGAAAAATCTGAGGAGCAATCAATTATCGATGAGTATATTTCTATATATTCAGAGGACATAACCAAGGCCTCAAATGTAAATGATGCTATGGTAAATATTGAATCGGTTTTTCCCAATTTTTCCGCAGAAAGTTTTATGGTGAAAAGCGCGTCAGGCGGGAGTATTTTTGATGTTGGAAGCCTCCTTGAAAAGATAATGAGCCTTCTGTTTATGGAAATGAAAAGCGCCCTTAAAATTATGATTTTCGTCCTCTCGCTGTCAGTTTTATCTTCATATCTTTCGGCCCTTCCGGCTATGGAAAACAAAGAAGTTTCAGATGTGGCGTTTTATGCTTGCTATATCATAATCGCAGGGGTTTGCTCGGCATCGTTTTTAGAGATAATCAGGTGCGGAAAGGATGCCATAGATACAATAACATTAATAGCGAGAATCCTTGTTCCCGTGGTCATTGCAACTCTTACGGCAAGTGGCGCGGTAATATCTGCTTCTGTTTTTCAGCCGTTGCTTCTCGGCATAATTGAAATTGCTCTTACAGTAATTGAAAATATATTTTTTCCTGCAATAATTTTGTTTGCGTCCCTTGGGATTATAAGCTGTATTTCCGAGAAGTTTAACACGGAAAAAATGCTTCAATTTGTAGGGAAAACCATAAAGTGGGGTATTTCGGTTCTGCTGACAATTTTTGTTGGAGTGGCGGGGCTTCAAAGTATAGCATCAGGAGGAGCTGACGGGCTCTCCGTAAAGCTTGCCAAATATGCCGCCTCAAACTTGATTCCCGTTGTTGGTGGAATACTTTCAGAAACAGTTGAAACAGTTATGAATTGCAGCATAATAATCAAAAACTCGGTGGGTATAACAGGCATAATCGTTATGATTGGGGCTATGGCTCTGCCACTTATAAAAATTTCAGCTTGCCTGATAATTTTCAGGATTTCGGCGGCTATTATTCAGCCCATAACTGACGGAAGAGTTGTTAAATGCGTTTCAGGGATTGCTGATTCGGTAGGCCTTATTTTCTCCGTAACCCTTGCGGTTACAGTTATGTTTGTTATCATAATGACCGTTATGCTGAGCGCAGGGAATACAGCAATTATGCTTGGGGGATAGAGGATGGAAGCACTAAAAGAATGGTTTATGGCAATTACGGGAGTTCTGATTTTATCGGTGGTTGGCGAGGGAATTTTACCTTCGGGAACCGTAAAAAAATATGTAAATATATTGTTTGGTCTTTTGCTTACGATAACAATTTGCAGTCCTTTTATAAATAAAGCTGATTTCGATTTTGATATAAACGAGCTGCAACAAACAGCCACAATTCAGGTTAAAAATATGGAGAAAAAGGAGAGCGAAACAGTGCTTAGATTATATAAAGCAAACATAGCCAAAAAAATGAATACTGACCTTAAATGCATTAATGAAAACTGTGATTATGAATTTATGCTTGAAGTTGAGAGTCAGAAGATGGAGAAATTCGGCGAAGTACGGGGAGTGATTATTACGGTCAGGACAACAGAGGAAAACCTTTGTATAGATGACAAGATAGAGGAAGTTATTTCCTCGAAATATGGTATCGACAGAAAGAATATAGCGGTCAAATACATAAGCGTTTAGCGGAGGATAAAAGTGGATTTTGATATTATTAAAAATACCGAAGACGGAAGGTTAAGCAAAAACAAATTCAATAAAATCATTATCTTTGCCGTTATTATTGCGATACTTTTGTTGGCCTTTGGAAAAAAAGGGGACAAAGAGGAAAAACCTTCCGAAACCCCAGCAAATAACTTTAATTTTTTGCAATATAAAGAAGAATTATCCAAGGAAGCCGAAAGCGCTTTATCGAAAATAAAAGGGGCAGGAGATGTTGAGGTTATTTTAAGTTTTGAGAGCCGGGGAAAAACAGTTATCGCCAGAAATAACCAGTCAAAAACCCAGAAAGACTCAGGGAACGGAGAAGAAAAAGAGGTTAAAGAAAACACAGACAGTGTGGTTGTATATGGCCAGGGGCAAAACGAAACTCCTTATGTAACGGAGGAGAAGCTTCCTTTGCCAACAGGGGCGCTCATTATTGCAAAAGGTGCTTCAAGCGAAAGCGTGAAGCTGGAACTATACGAGGCGGTCAAGGCTCTTTATGGGATAGATTCACACAGAATAAAAGTTACAGCTTCGAAAAAATAATTTAAATTTCCGCAAATGATGCGGTGAAAGGATGATATACATGAAAAAAATTACGGAAAACAAAAGGATTGGGGTTAAACCTAAAAAGCTCTCGCTTAAAGGCAAACAAATCTTAGTCGGTGGTCTTGTTGTTATGGTGGCGGTTGCTGGATATTACAGATTTTCAGTAGGGACTCTGGATATGGCAAAAACTGAGGAAAATGCGGTTCCCGTTATGGCAACAGCAGATACGGAAGATTATTTTGCCAAAGCAAAAAAAGACAGGGACACTGCGCGAAGTGAGGCAAAAGAGCGGCTTCAAGACATAGCGGAAGATGAGAGCGCCACGGCAGATGCAAAAGCCGAGGCAGGAAAGAAACTGAAAGACTCGGCTGAGGCTATAAAAAAAGAGGGGGAAATAGAAAATTTAATCAATGCAAAAGGCTATAAAGAGTCAATAGTTTTTATTGATGAGAAAGAAATAAGAGTCATTGTTAAGGCGGATGAACTTGATAAGAAAAAAGTGTCGCAGATTGCAGACATAATAACCTCTAAGACGGATTTCAAGCCTTCTGAAATAATTATCAGTAACCATAAATAAAAAATAAGAAAAAATCAAAAAAACAATTGTAATATTAAATATTTTATGGTATAATAAATACAAGTTTAAGATAATTTAATCAAACTACAATATTTCAGGAGGTTAAAATTATGAGTTCCGAAGAAATGATTGAGAAAAAAGGTAATGTTATTATATCAGACGAAGTTGTTTCCGTTATTTCTGCTATCGCTGCAAAAAGCGTGGAAGGGGTTAACGGTATTCAAAGCTCTATCGCAGGTGGCTTTGTTGAGTTTTTAGGCAAGAAAAGTCCGGGCAAAGGCGTTAAAGTTGCTGTTGATGGAAACAGCGTAGTAATTGAAATGAGCATAAGCGTTAACTATGGCACAAAGATTCAGGATGTTGCCTGGGAAATTCAGGGCAAAGTCAAGAGCGAAGTTGAAGCCATGACAGGATATGAAGTCAGCGCTGTCAATGTTACGGTTGACGGTATAGTTATGCCGAAAGAAGAAA
>JAFSBJ010000148.1 GCA_017437345.1 Clostridia bacterium
CGTTCATATTAAGTTATAAGTAATAGGTAATAGCGAATATGTTTGGTCAGATTATCCGAACCGGTTTTTGAATTGTGAGATAAATTATTGTTTACCGAACTGTTTAGGTTAATGGATTTGTAGGGGTCGGCCTCTCGGACGACCCGTTTAAGATTGCTAAAATCAGGCGGGATGTCGAGGACGCCATCCCCTACAATTTCATATTACAATCTAACTGTTAAACAATAATCTGTAATAGTTTGACCAGATGTACTTATTCACCTTTCCTTATTACCTATTACCTGATTTTTTTACATTTCATTAGTTTTCGCCGCTTTCAAAAGATGAAGCACTTTCAATTCTTATCATATAGTTTTCCACAAGTCTTTCAGCGGTTTTGGTGCCTTTCCAGCCAGCTGTTGCTCTCTGGTTTAAGGGATCGGCTGTTCCGCCGGAGCCAAGCTGTTTTACTATATGCACAAGGCCTCCGCCTGTAACCTCAGTTACGCCATAAGCATTTGCACCGAGAACAAGAGTGGAATAAATATCTCTGCCGCCATTTCCGCCGCCTGCAAAGATTTTAGCCTCTGTGGTTTCAACGAATCTTACCCCTGCGATTTTTCCTATTTCGCCTTCAAAGATTTCATTTGTTGCGCTGTATTTGTGAACATCAACCCACTCATCATCGCGCATAAGGTCGTAGGCAACATCGGGATGAATAATTGCCACATAGCTTCCGTCAATTTTGGGAGCGTTCTGAGTTTTTAAAAATCTTGCGGCTTTGTAGATGTCGTCCACAGTAAGCTTGCATCCTTCGTCAAGAGCTTCTCTTGCTTCCTTGCCTCCGGCATACATAACGCTTGTTCCGCCATTTAATATTTCTCTTGTAACAGTATCAAGAGTTGAACCTGCCTGAGAGCCTAAAAGCTTTGTTGTTTCAAGAAGTGTGTTGTCGATTGCTGTGAGCATCAGAACATCCGACATTGTAACATAATAGCCATACTGCTCAACTGTAGATGTCACATTTGTTACAGAAAGAGAGCCGCCATCAGGGGTAACTCCTTCAGAAAGAGGCCTTGTTGCTTTTGAAAATGGCAGGAATTTTCTGAATTCAATCTGCTTACCACCATTCTGGGGAATGGCATGCTTCTGACCAAACTGGTCGTGAACAAGGTTTGGCGCGGCATTATCAATAAGATAATCGCTATAATAGGTTTTCATTTCTGCAGAAAGACCTTCTGCGGTTGTGGTCTGTGGGTTTAAATCAAAAAGTTTTAAGTTTAAAGTCATAATTTCTCCTTTCCTGAATGCCTTTGCATCCTAAAAGCTGATTTCCTCGCCTCTCATAACTCTTTTTGCGATTTCAGCTCTTTCTTTGGGAGTGAGCTTCGACACATCTGTTTTGATAATGGCAGTGCTTCTGCCCGAAAGCCCGTTTTCGTTGGGCCTTGAACCTCTTGACCTTATAGAGTCGGTAATTTTAACGCTTGCCTCTTTAGCCGCCTTTTTTGTTAGCTCCTCCACAATGGCTTCGTGGTGAGTTGCATAATAGGCGCTTTTAAGATCGACTCCTGCCTTTAAAAGCATTGCAAAGCGTGGATTTTGTGATTCGGTTTCAAGATCAAAATCGGGATATTTTTCTGTTATATCCTTTGCATCCTTTATCCAGCTATCAACAGTTTCGCGGATTTTTCTTTCTTCCAGTCCGCTTTCTATCTGCCTTTTCATGCTTTCGTTTTCAAACTCAAGAGTTTTTAATCTTTGTAGCATATCGGGCTCAATCCCTTGCTTTTGTGCTTCCTCTTTAAGAAAGCTGTTGTCGTTTTTAATCGCCTCAGCAATTGTTTCATAGCTGTCTTCATTTATGCCATATTTGATTTTCAGCATACTTATTATCTCGTCGCTTTTGGAGATGCGTTCTTTGAGGGAAGAGCTCTCTTTAAATCTTCTTTTTAAATTATCTTTCATTCTCTGCTCAAATTGCTCGCGGTATTCTCCTTTGATAAGATTTTCAAATTCGGCATCTTTTGTGTCAGCCATGATGGGCTTAGCATTATCTGCTGTGTTTTGCGGCTGAGCGTCGGCCGCGGATAAGTTTTTTGCAGCTTCGCCCTGAGATGGGGCGCCTTCTGCGTCAAACAAATTCAGCTCTAATTTTAAGTTTTCCATTTTTTCCTTCCTTTCGTCTTTCCGAAGTGTCTCTCCGGTCTTTGCCGGGTGTCAGCGATGAGAGCCATTGAAGTATTATTCGAACTCCGGTTTTAAAAGTGAAAAGAAACCCCATATTGCGTCAAAATGCTCGTTAATACAGCAAGTATTAACTGTGCTTTTTCCTTGTCTGAGCTTCCTTTTCATCTTTTAAAACTCATTATGACCTAAAACATAAGAGTTTTTGGATGATTTTTAGTGCGAAGAGTTAGATGGGCTGACGCCCTTCGAACCCGACAAGCCAAAAAGTGCAGAAAACTCTATGTTTTAGGCGGGTTCGGATAGTACTCCAATGGCTAGCCGCCGGAGATTCGAACTAAGTGCGGTTTTTGCGGCAAATTCTTCGCAATACTTCGTCAAAATGCTCGGCAATACACCGCGTATTACCTGTGCTTTTTCCTTGTCTTGCTTTGAATTTATTGCAAAAACTTCTTCGAACTCTCCATTCGCGAAAAATTGCAGATTTTTGGTGCGGAAAGCGCAGATGGGCTGACGCCCTTCAAGCTTGACAATCAAAAAGGATGCGGTTTTTCACGAATGCAGAGCGTGCTGAGTTCGAGTCTCCGGTGGCTAGAGCATTGTGCGGGATTGGGTATTGCGGGAATAAGAATATTCAGGCTCTTAAAGCAAGTGAAGAGAGAAAAGTGAAGAGTGAAGAGAAATTGTGGAAATCTGCTATGGCGGATTTCATCCATTTCTATTATCTATTCTCTCTTATCTTTTATCTTTTTTCCTTGCTGTGTTTGAGCGAAAATATTTTCTATTCCCTTTCCTCATTGCAATTATAATTATAAACCATTTTAAAAAACTTTTCCGGAGCATTTTTGAAAAAAATGAAACCCCTTCAAAGCCTTGTGTATCAAGGCCTCAAAGGGGCTCACAGAATAAAAAATTGACGAAATGGGGTAAAATTTTTTGAAAAATTTTAAAATTAATCTCTCGGTGCTTCCAAAATAATCTGAATCTTGTCAAGAAGCTCTTTTTCTTTTTCGCTTCCTGTGCCTTTAACCTTTTCATATTCGGCAATAAGCCTATTTAGGCTTTCTCCGCTAAGTTCTACCTCTTGTCCTGATTCTGTTTTGGCGTGGGGAACTCCGCCTTTTTCATATACCTTTGCCTCAGAATATTTTGCGCCATCTTCGGGAGCTGAGGTGTTCTGATGGGTGCTTTCTTCTTTTTTCTCTGTTTTAATTTCTTCCTGTGAATTAGAAGGCGGAATGTTATTATCTTCCTCGGCTTTATCAGATGAGCAGGCTGCAAAGGATAAAATAAATAAAGTAAGAGCTGCAACAGATATTAGTTTTAAAATTAATGATTTCATAGTTTTATTCTCCGTTCATTAGTATACACCAATTATAAAACAAACAAAATAATATGTCAAATCAAATAAAAAATGTGGAAAAATAAAGAAAAAATAGTTTTATGGTGGCATTTATTAGCCGAGAGTGATATAATTAGCATAATAAAATGTAACGGAAGTGATTTAGAGTGAGTGTTTCAGGCAAAGCAGTAAAGGGGAAACCCGTTCTAGATGTAACTCAGGGGCCGATTCTTGTTAAAATGATAAAATTTGCAATACCTATTTTTCTTGCGGGGGTATTGCAGCAAGCATTTACCACAGCGGATTCTGTGGTTATAGGAAGGTTTTCAGGCTCCTTTGCTCTGGCAGGTATCAGCGCCACCAGTAGTCTTATAAATCTTCTTGTAAATTTTTTCATGGGGCTTTCAACAGGCGCTATGATAGCAATTTCTCAGCATACGGGTGCAGGGGATAGTGAGGGAGTTAAAAATCATGCTCATAATGCTATTGCCACCTCTCTTATCTGCGGACTTATAGTTGCAGTTTTAGGCAATCTTATCTGCAGACCTGTGTTGGAGTTTTTAGATACTCCCAAAGAAATTATAGGCTACAGCGAAAAATATCTGAGGATATATTTTGCCGGTGTTCCCGCTATTCTTCTTTATAACTACGGCAGCGCCATAATGCGAACAATGGGCGACACCAAAAGACCGATTCTTTATCTTGCTGTGGGCGGAGTGGCAAATGTAATTTTAAATCTTTTCTTTGTTATTATTCTTGGAATGGATGTTGACGGTGTTGCAATTGCAACAGTTGTTTCAAACCTTATATCCGCCATTTTTGTTATGAACAATCTTTGCCACAGCACTCATCTTTGCAGAATAAATCTTAAGGAAATAAGAATCAGAAAAAAAGAATTCAGAAGAATTATGACTCTTGGGCTTCCCTCAGGGGTGCAAAGCGCAATGTTTTCAATTTCAAATCTGGTTATGCAGTCTTCAATCAACAGCTTCGGTCCGGAATTTGTGGCAGGAAGCGCGGCGGCGGCAAATATCGACCATTATAACGACTTTTTGGGAACTGCCTTTGTTAACGCTGCAGTAACCTTCAGCGGCCAGAATTTCGGCGCAGGCAACTATAAAAGAATTAAGAAAATTTTTATAGAGAGTATTCTTTGTGTGTGCAGTATTTCTGTTGTGGTGTCTGCCTTTATAATTATATTCCGCGAAAATCTTGCAAGAATTTTTATAACCGACAGCGAATATGCCATAGAAATTGCAGGCTTCAGAAATATCTATGTTGGCGGAACATATGCCCTTTGCGCTCTTATGGGTGTTTCCAGTGCAAATATCAGAGCTTTGGGAAAATCGGTTAGCTCAATGATGGTAACAGTTATTGTGGTATGCTTTGGAAGAATTCTATGGATATATACCGTCTTTGCCCATAACCCCACTGTACATACTCTCTATCAGGTTTATCCCGTGAGCTGGATTGTGGCAAGCGTTATAAATATTATATTGTTTATTTATTATTATCATCAGATGAAAACAGGCAAAATGAAAATGGGAATATGAATTATTGTTTATCGCTCGATGCGAAAAAATAATAGTGAAGAGATAAGAGAGAAAAGAGAAAAGAAAAAGAACAAAGCCGCAAAAGGCGGCTTTGAACCATTTCTATTCACTATTCTCTCTTCACTTTTATCTATTATTATTTACACACTATAAAAATTATATTTCCCAAGCTTTTCTTCTCCAAAATCAAGTGGGTTTTCTTCCTGATTGGCGTTTCGCAAAGCATTCTGTCTGGGAGTTATTGGATTTGCCATCAGAACATATCTCACACAGTCATAGATATGGTCTTCGGATTTTGTGTTGATGTCTTCAACATTTGATTCGTCATACATAAGATTTGGAACTGTCCGGATAAAATGGCGGCAGGTGTTAAAAACATACATCATCGGTATCCCCTCCTTATCGAAGGCAAAGCGATAATGAAACTGCATCTTTCCCGGAAGCCGCTGATTATCGCCAAAATCAAAAAACACTCCCTCCTTTGCCATCATATCGGCAATGGATTCTCCTGTTTCGCTCTTTTGGATTGCAGGGTCGGCAATGCCCCTTATTTTCCTGCCCTTAAGATTTGGATGGGTTCTTTCAAGCTCTCTTATCTTCCGGGCAATTTCAGAAGGGGTGTCTTTAATTCCTGTGTCGGGGGTTTCGGTGCAGCCATATAACTCTGCCACCACATAAACCCTTCCGTCATGGTCGGCTGCCAGCCATTCCACAGCATATGGCTTTGAATAACCAAAGTCAAATCCTCGAAACACCCTCCAGCTTTTTGGAATTTCAAAAGGTGATATAACATGGGTAAAAAGCCTTGTGTCGTAGGCTGAGGGGTCGTTTTTCCATTCTGTGAAAACCTGACCTGTGAAGCTATCCCAGTCGCCATATAAAAGAGCTCTCTTTTCCTTTTCGGGAAGCATAGAAAGATTTGCTATGTAGCCGGGGTCATTTTGGAGCAGCTTTTCATTATCAAAAACCGTTGAAGGCACGAATATCCTGTCTCTTGTAACGGTTTCAAGCTTTCCGTCGGGGGTTGCCACCTGCATTGAGCTTTTTATGGTGGTAAGAGGGGGAGCGGCTGTTATAAATCTTTCCTTAACCCACCCATGACCGATTCCGCCGGGGTTTGTGGTGGAACGGATATAAACTCTTGTGCCGCTGCCGGAGGGTCTGTTTCGTGAAAACATATAGGAATATTCGTCCCAGGAAAAGTGGGTTAATTCGTCAAAAGCAATAAAATCATAGCGCTTTCCCTGATAGTTTATTCTGTCGCTTGTGTGCTGCATGGCGCCAAAATATATTTTTGCTCCAGAGGAAAAAGTCCACACATGCTTTGTTTCGTTGTATTTTGCTTTTGGAAATGCTCTTGAATATAGCTCTCTGCTTCTGTCAATAAGCTCCGATAGCTGGGGATAGGTTTTTCTTAAGATTAGGGCTCTGTAGTGGGGGATGTGAACCTGTCTGAGAGCTTCTGTTAAAAGTGCATCTGATTTGCCGCCCCCTGCGGCGCCACCGTAGAGCGCTTCATATTCCGGGCGGGATTGAAATACAGCCTGCTTTTTCTGCGGTGTCCAGATAATATTCACGCGGTCTCCTCCCTTTCCTTAAAGCTGTCTGCATCGGAAATCATTATAACCCCGTTTTCACCCATTTCTTCTTCGGAAGCTGAGCCATTTAAAAAGCCCATATGAATGTCTTTAACATCCTTAAGTGTTGCCACAAGCTGCTTTAATGACGCTGTGTCGATAACAGAATCTATTATTTCCACCTTCTCTGTTTCGCTTATGCTTTCGCTTATGGGTTTTTTCAAATCGCCATCGTATTCCACAGTTTTTTCTTTTTCCTTGATTTTTATAACCGTGCGGTCAACTTCGCCAAGGGCTTCTGTAACCTTATCGAGAATGCAGTCGCTTATTTCGAGTATTCTTTTTTGTCTTGTTTCAAATTCTTTTTCATTAATTTTTTCCATAAAAAAACTCCTTTCCTGATAATAGTTTATCACAAAAAGGAGTTTGTTTTTTTTGGTTTTCTGCAAAAATGAAATTGCCTTCAAATTGGCTTTTGCCAAGGGTTTCGGGCTTTAAAAAATCAAAAGCTTTAACGAAACCCCCTAATTTTTATTAAGCATTTCAGCTTCTTTTATTCTCAGATAAAAATATCTTGTGTAGAGAAATGATGTTATGATAAGAAAAACAGCACAAAGGTAAACAAGAAAATCGCAAAGTGCCTCGGGAACATTTCCGTCAAACAAAAGGGGAGTGAAGAATAAAAACACCATAGACAAATCAACAACACCTGTGCAGATTTTGCCATACCATTTTGCTCCGAACACCTTTCCGCCCTTATTTAAAAGGATAAGCCCCATAAGCCCCATAATCATTTCCTTAACAAATAAAAGAACGGCAATAAGAAGCATTTTTGGAAATTCAAACATAAGACAAAGAGCAACCGAAAACTGATACAGCTTGTCGGCAATAGGGTCCAGAACCTTTCCTAAATCTGTTACAAGATTAAATCTTCTGGCAATTTTACCGTCGAAAAAGTCGGTTAAAAAGGCAACAACCATAACTGCAAGAGCCATATAGTAGTCTTTGTCGCAGTCGGCGTGGATATAGATATAAACAAATACAGGAATCAGCAGTACCCTTATGTAAACCAGAATATTGGGAACCGTAAATATCTCCTTATTAAGACTTGATGAATTTTTACCCTCGCTCACTGTGTTTCACCTGCCAAATAATCAAATAATAAACAATTATACCTATTTTTGCCTTTTTTGTCAACTCATATACTTTCTATTTCCCCTTTTTTTCCGCAAAGGAAAAAGCGGTTATAACTCCAAGGATAATAAAGCTTGAAATCATTGAGCTTCCTCCGTAGCTTACAAAGGGCAGAGTGATGCCCGTTAAGGGAATAAGCTTTATAACTCCGCCCACGATTATAAAGGTCTGATAGCCAAAGCACAAAACAAGCGCCATGCAGGCTGCCTTTAAAAATTCGTTTTCGCATTTCATTGCGGTTTTAACTCCTCTGTAGGTAAGGAGAAAATAAAGAAGAATAACTGCTATCCCTGTGAAAATTCCCATTTCCTCGCAGATGGCTGCAAAGATAAAATCCGATTCTCTAAAGGGAATAAGATGAGGTGAGCCAAGCCCCAGCCCCAAGCCAAAATATCCACCCGAAACAATGGCAATTAGCGACTGGACTATCTGATAGCCCTTTCCAAGAGGGTCCTGCCAGGGGTTTTTCCATATTTCAACCCTGACTCCGATATGCCCTGCAAGAAAGAAATAGCCAATAAGCGCCGCAAAAATAATTCCGCCGATATTTATAAGCTTTAAAAGATGATTGGTTTTATAGATGCAGCACATGGAGAAATAAACAAGGAATAAAAGAAGGGCAGTTCCCCATTCTCTTTGAACTAAGCATAGAGCGCCCATACAGATATA
>JAFSBJ010000015.1 GCA_017437345.1 Clostridia bacterium
AACTTAAAAACAAATTTGGCGTAGAGGTTACCCTTGAACCACCAAAAGTTCCTTATCGTGAAACAATACGAAAAACTGTTAAGGTAGAAGGAAAGCATAAAAAACAATCCGGCGGACACGGACAATATGGCCATGTCTGGATTGAGTTTGAGCCATGCGAAAGTGAAACACTTGTTTTTGAAGAAAAAGTATTCGGCGGAAGCGTTCCTAAGAACTATTTCCCTGCGGTTGAAAAAGGCTTGCAGGAAAGTATGCAGAAAGGCGTTTTAGCAGGATATCCTGTTGTTAACCTTAAAGCTACTCTCCTCGACGGCTCATACCATCCGGTTGACTCCTCTGAAATGGCATTTAAGACAGCAGCATCCCTTGCATTTAAAGCAGGGCTTGAACAGGCTTCTCCGGTTCTCTTAGAGCCAATCGGTCACCTCAATGTAATCGTTCCTGATGGTTATACAGGCGATATTATCGGGGATATCAATAAGAGACGGGGCCAGATGCTTGGTATGACTCCTCAGGGAGAAGGAATAACACTTATCGAAGGGGAAATTCCTGTTGCTGAGATGTATTCTTATGCAAACGACCTTCGTTCATTAACACAAGGCAGAGGCGAATTTACCTTTGAATTTGAGCGTTATCAGGAAGCTCCTCAGAATGTTGCCGAAAAGGTAATTGCTGAAAATAAATAGTTAAATTACTGACACCGCAAATGCGGTGTCAGTTTTTCTTGACAAAGAGTTATAAATGTTGTAATATTTTTAAAAACCGATTAAGAAGTGAAGATAATGAACAAAGCTATACTCAAATATATTGTCCCTGAAAAAGACGGCGGGAAAACAGTTGAAAAAATCTGCAAAACAAGGCTTGATATTTCATCTAAGCTTTTCGTTTTTCTTAAATTAAATGGAAAATTAACTCTGAATGGGGAAATATGCAAAAGTATTGACATTGTAAGGGTTAACGATATCCTTGAAGTTGATATAACGGAAGAAGAAGCATCTTTAAATATAGTTCCAACTAACATTCCCATCGAAATTCTATATGAAGATGATTTTATTTTAGTCGTAAATAAGACAAGAAATATGAGCGTTCATCCTTGTATGGGGGATTACGAAAACACTCTTGCAAACGCAATAACACATTATTGGGCGCAAAGAGAGGAAAAACATAAATTCCACGCCGTAAACAGAATTGATAAGGATACCTCGGGGGTCTGCGTTATTGCAAAAAACCAGTTCGCCCACGGTGTTTTATCTTCTCAGATTAAAAACAAAAGCTTTAAGAGAAAATATATGGCGATTGTTCATGGAGTCATAAATCCTGACCACGGAACAATTGATATGCCTATAAAAAGGGAAAAAGAGAGTGTTATTAAACGCATAGTAGCGGAAGACGGGAAAGACGCTGTAACTGAGTATAAAACCGTTAAAAAGGGCGAAAAATATTCTTTGGTAGATATTGTCCTGCATACTGGAAGAACGCACCAGATAAGAGTTCATTTTTCTCATATAGGAAATCCGTTGCTTGGAGACTGGCTGTACGGCAGTGGCGATGAGGAGAGAGAACTGGCAAAAGGGCACCTGCTCCACGCCTATTATATTGAATTTTTTCATCCCGCCACAAAAGAAAAAATGCTTTTCAATTTACCACTACCTGACGATATGTCCCGAATTGACATTTAAATTGCCCTTTATGCAGTATAAAAATCAAAAAAACTGTTGACATATGAAGAAATTTAGGGTATTCTATATATAAGTGTTTAACGAAGAGAAGCTCTAAAAAGCTTAAAGGAGAGGTAGTATGTTTCTTAAAGAAGTAGTTGTTCAGAATCAGGTTGGCCTTCACGCCAGACCCGCAACTTTCTTCATTCAAAAGGCTAATGAATATAAATCAAGCATTTGGATTGAAAGAGATGAACGAAAAGCTAACGCAAAGAGCCTTTTGGGCGTTTTATCGTTAGGGGTTACAAAGGGAGTCAGCATTACGATTTCTGCAGATGGTCCTGATGAAGAAGAGGCAGTTAACAGCCTTATTGAACTCATTTCTTCTGATTTTTCTTAATATTGATTTTCCGTGTATGCCTTACAAATGTAAGGCATATTTTACTTTAAGGAGATTTAATTATGGCATCGGCTAAAATTACTGAAAAACTGAAAAATCTGCCTTTAACTCCCGGAGTTTATCTAATGAAAGACTCTGATGGGGGTATTATTTATGTTGGGAAAAGCAAGGTTTTGAAAAATCGCGTAAGCCAGTATTTTCAAAAAACCGCAAACCACTCTCCTAAAACCGTTGCTATGATTGAAAAGATAGAAGATTTTGACTACATTTTAACCGATACCGAGGCCGAAGCTCTAGCTCTCGAATGTAATTTAATCAAAAAATATCGCCCTAAATATAATATTTTGTTAAAAGACGATAAGCAATTCCCATATATAAAAATTACCATGAACGAGGATTATCCGCGAATTATAATGACCCGACGGGTTGTAAAGGACGGAAGCCTTTATTTTGGACCATATATGAGTGGTTTTATGGTAAGGGACACCCTTGATGTTATCAAAAAGATTTTTATGGTAAGAAGCTGTAAAAAGGTTCTTCCGAGAGATATTGGAAAAGAGAGACCATGTCTGTTGCATCATCTTAAACAGTGTAGCGCACCTTGCGCAAATCTTATATCGAAGGACGAATACAGGGAAACATTCAGCAGGATAGAAGATGTTTTAAAAGGTAATTATAAAGAGATTTTAAGCCTTTTAGAAGAGAAAATGCAAAAAGCCTCAGAGAATATGGAATATGAAAAGGCGGCGTCCTATCGCGATAAAATTAAAAGCATCACAGCTCTTAGTGAAAAACAAAAGATAAGCTCTGCAAAAGAGAATTCAAGGGATGTTTTTGGTATTTATTTAAGCGATGCAGAGAGTTGCATTCAAATCTTTTATATCAGAGAAGGAAAGGTTATCGGCACTGAAAACTTTGTTTTTGAAAGAAATAATAACACCCCGAAAGAAATTATAGAGGCGTTTATCAAGCAGTTTTATTATGCGTCTACCAATTTACCAAAAGAGATTATAATCCCAGAGGAATTTGACGAAATGGAAGATGTTGAAAACTGGCTCAGCAAAAATTCCGGCCACAGAGTTCATTTGATTGTTCCAAAACGGGGAGAAAAGCTTCGTCTTTTAGAAATGGTCTCTAAAAATGCCGAGGAATCTTATAAGATCCATAAATTCAAGCGCGACAAAGAAAACTCTGACGGGAACAGAATCTTATCTGAACTTCATAGTCTTTTAAAATTAGGTGCTATTCCTTATAGAATTGAAAGCTATGATATATCAAATATTTCAGGGAGCGACAGTGTTGGCGCTCAGATTGTTTACCAAAACGCCAAGCCGTTACGAAAAGCATATAGAAAATTTAACATAAAAACAGTTGAAGGGGCGGACGACTATAAGAGTATGCAAGAAGTTATCCAAAGACGCTTTTTAGAAGCATACAAAGAGGAAGAAGCGCTTGCAACAGGCGAACTTATCAAAGGAAAAGAGAAGTTTTTGCCACTTCCTGACCTGATTCTCCTTGATGGCGGCAAAGGTCATGTCACCTCAGTCAAAGAGGTTTTAAAAGATTTAAACGAAGAAATTCCCGTATTTGGTATTGTCAAAAACGATAAACACCAAACCAGAGGATTAGCAGATGAAAAAGAAGAAATTTTACTTCAAAAAGATGGGGAGTTATTTAAGTTTCTGGCTTGTATGCAGGATGAGGTTCACGATTTTGCAATAAGAACCTTCCGGAACAAACACGAAAAAAGTCTGTCAAAATCTGTTCTTGAGAACATTTCGGGAATTGGTCCGCAAAAGAGGAAGAAGCTTCTTATGTATTTTAAAAGCGTGAATAAAATAAAAGATGCGGATTTAAGCACTCTCCAAATGGTTTTGGATAAAAAATCTGCTATGCAGGTTTATAATTATTTTCATAGATAAGGGTCCAAAGAGTTATATTCATAATAAAAATTCGTGCAACGGCTTTTCTTTTGAAAAAACGCTGCACGAACAATTTATATAAACAACCTGGATATTTTAAATATATCCCGGGTTGATAGCTTATAGTTTATTATAAGCAAAGAAAATTATAATGTTACAAAAAAGGTGAAAAAATGCCATTTATTATTGATAGAAATATGAGGCAGAGTTGTATTGATTATCTTAGAAAAATTGACTCTGAAATATATTTTTCGCAAAATTATGATAAAATATACTTTCCGGTTAACACTCATCCGGATATTCAAATCCATTTTGTTGATTTCCGAACTGCTTTTGTTCCGCCGGAACTCTTTGATTATTACAAAAACACTTTGCCTTCCTTTATAGATTTAAAAGAAGGCGCGCGATCTTTGTGTGGTACATATCCGGGGGATGTTGCATACAATGTAGCTAGAATTGGAAAATGTGTCATTTTAAATAAAAAGACCGTTGATGAAAATATACTTAATTATTATACTGAAAAAGGTTTTACAATAATAAATGTAAAACAGGGTTATACAAAGTGCAACATTTGTACCGATGGCAAGGTTGCCGTTACGGAAGATGAAGGAATTTACTCTGCGTTAATAGAAAACGGCATAAAAACTTTAAAAATTCCTGCCGGAAGCGTCCGTCTTAAAGGTTTTGATTACGGCTTCATCGGCGGGGCGAGCGGAAGCTTTAAGGATAAAATTCTCCTTTGTGGAGAAATAAAAGATAAAGAAATATTTAATCAGATAAAAAACTTCTTTAAAACGAATAATACGGAAATTATTGTAATTGATAAGGAAGAATTAACCGATTACGGAAGTATACTTTATTTTGAATAATTTTTTACTGTGAAGTAATACTATTCTATATACTTTCGGAGGTGCTATTTTTCATATGATTGAACATAAAATTGACGACATAAGAATATATAACACTTCCAAAATTTTTGATAATATTAAGAAGGAAGAAATCGGGGATATTGTTGCAGAATGGGTAGTTGATAATCTTGAAAAGGATTTGGTAACCGAAATATTCGAGAAGAACTATGAAGGATTTTCGAACACCGATAAGAAGATTATCCTTGTAAGAACAAATGACCGTTTAAGTGCAAGCAGAAGGCAACGCTTTTATGCTGTAAAAACTGCAACAGACGAATATTTAAAGGAAAATAAAAACCTTAATGTAATAGGCTTTACAAGATTTCGCCTGCAAAACTATAAAGAATATCTCAAAAACACAATCGATGATACAATAGAAAAATATCTTGTTGAAAAAGAATACAAGGAATTTATAAATCTTATAAAAGAATATCTTGTATATCAGGATAGTTTTATTAATATCTTAAATGTTTTTACAGAACGCAACAAGTACGTTTATATGGATGAGAAAGGCGAAGACATAACCGCTCGGCTGGAAGATACCTTTATTGTAGATGACAATCTAAGCGAGAGCGACAAACTCCTTACGATTTTAATTTTATGCAATCCTAAGAAAATAAACTGGCACAATCCTAACAAAGGAGAAAATAAAGATCTTATAAAAACCGTAATATCAATATTTGGCGGAAGGGTTAAATTTCATAAAAATTGTGAACCTTTCGCAGTATTCGACAGCAATAGACTTGACAATTTGTGAAAATATA
>JAFSBJ010000149.1 GCA_017437345.1 Clostridia bacterium
CATTGACACTAAATCCGTTTGCATTAAGCTCATTTGTCACCCTTCCCACAAAAGCTGTAAATGCATCCCTGTCCTGGGCATTAACAAATTCAAAGTCTATATCAAGCCCCTTATATCCCTTTTGCCGCATAACATTTAAAATATTATTTATAACTATTTCCTGAGTGGCCTCATCATTAAATAAATCCGATGCCAATTCAGAGTTGAATCCGCCTTCGCCTGTTATAGAAGAAAGCACCATATATGGATTAACATTTCCTGCTGAAAGTTTTCCAATAACCATACTGTCCATTGGCTCTATAAGCTCACCGTCACCCTCTGCACCATAGCTGAAAACTGCGGCAGAACTTAAAAAAGGGAGAGAAGAATTCAAAACATTTGTTTTTATGGAAGGATATAAAAATCCGTAGATTTCAATTTCTCTGTCTCCCTCGCCATCAAATTCAATGGCAAGAGTTTCTCCTGCATATAGTGTTCCCGTTTGTGCTACAGATGGATTTTTCTGTTTTAATTCATCAACAGTTAAACCAAACATATTTGCAACAGAAAAAAGCGTGTCACCTTCTTTAACTTCATAAACTCTTTCCGGCTGAAGAATAAGAAGAGCCATTCCCGAAGGAATTGTGCTTATTCCGAATAGTCCGTTATCTGCAATGATTCTCTCTGTTGAAACCCCGTATTCCTGAGCAATTGAAAAAATTGTTTCGCCTTGTTCTACAATATGAATAATCATAATTATCACCTGTATATTGTATTTGGAATAATATTAAATTATACCTGTAACAAAATTAGCGTTAAAAGCATACATTGTAAATGGTGATTATATGGCGATAAAAATATTTATAGATCAAGGTCATAACCCTTCAGGTCCAAACACAGGTGCCGAGGGTAATGGTCTTAGAGAACAGGATATAACATATATCGTTGGAAGGTATCTTTATAACCTTCTTATAAACAATGGTAACTTCGAGGTGAGGCTCTCCCGCAACACACCTACAGAGATTTTAGGTACATCCAACAGCACAAGCCTAAGAGAAAGGGTTCAGAGGGCAAACGGGTGGCCTGCAGATTATTTTATAAGTATTCATGTTAATGGCTCCACAAACCCGAATGCCAATGGTACAGAAGGCTATGTCTATGCCACAGAAACACAAAGCTATTATCTTGCCCAGCATATGGTAAATGCAATAGTCCTCAGAATGGGAACCCAGAAGCGAGGCGTTTTTGCAAGACCTTCGCTTTATGTTTTAAGAAGAACAACAATGCCTGCTGTTCTGATGGAGCTTGCATATGTTTCCAACGCATCAGATGCAGAAAAATTAAGAGATGACCCCTATGGCTTTGCCTACGCTATGTATGAAGGCATACTCACATATTTTGGATTATGAAAGAGGAATAAGCTATGATTAATATTCAATATAACAGACGGGACGCAGTTAACTATGCAAACAGATGGGCGCTTTCGCGTAATCCGGAATTCTACGACTACTCAGCCATAGGCGGAGATTGCACCAATTTTGCATCTCAGGTTGCATATGCAGGATGCGGTGTTATGAACTATAACGAAGATAACGGATGGTATTACATTGATGCAAACAATAAATCCCCTTCGTGGACAGGTGTGCAGTTTTTCTATGATTTTATGACTACCAATGAAGGCTTGGGGCCATATGGTGAACCAGCTTCTCTTAATTCTCTCCTGCCCGGTGATTTTATTCAGCTTGGAGACAGAATGGGTAATTTCTACCACACACTGGTGCTTACCGATGTAATAAGGCTTCCCCGCAGAAGAGTTTACTATGTTGCGGCACATTCCATGGATGCATATAGAAGAAATCTTTTGAGCTATGATTTTGAAAACTACAGAGGCATCCATATTCTTGGTGCAAGAATTGAAGATAGCTTCGACGAATAGAATTTTTGAAATTATATAAACTAATACCGTCTGTATTTTGCAGAGGTGGTTAATATGGATTTAGTTAAGATTATTCGTAGAAATCCGCTGTGCATAATGTCTGTAAACACTTCAGTAAATATGTATGATTTAAGACTTGTCCTTCCTCCCGACACCATAAAAGAGCTTACAGATTAAATCAGACGCAATAGGTGATATTACATCACCTAAAAAGGAGCTAAGAATTCTTTTGAATTCCCGGCTCCTTTTTGTTATCAGCATAATTGTATCAGATTGTATATCAGCGGTGCAAAAATAATTGCCGGCAGATAATCTGCCACCTTGAATTTTGCTATTCCCATAAGGTTAAAACCAAGCATCAGAGTTATAAGAGAACCCACGCAGGTCATTTCATTAATAGCACCTGCAGTTAAAAATGGTGCGATAACCTGAGCAAAGAGAGTTATAAGCCCCTGAAAAACAATAACAAAAACAGATGATAATAAAACTCCTATTCCAAGACTGGATGCAAGCATCATAGACGACATCAAATCAAGCATTGATTTTGTAACAAGAAGCTTCGTATCTCCGCTTATTCCTGCAGAAAGAGCGCCTGTTATTGTCATTGAACCAACACAAAACACAAGTGAGGCGCTGACAAACCCTCTTGCAAGGCTTCCTTTTTCGTCCTTTGTTTTCAGTTTTGTTTCAAAAAAATCTCCAAGATTATTGAGCTTTTCGTCTATACCCAAAAGTGTTCCGCAGATAACTCCCAAACTCATCGCCGCAATAACAATCAGAACATTTTCTCCGCAAAGAGAACCCGAAAACCCTATGTATATAGTGCATAAACCAAGTCCTGTCATAACTGCTGAGGATATTCTGTCGGGAATACCTTTTTTTAGAAGAAGCCCGATTAAGCTACCAACTATAACTGTTATCATATTCAAAAAATTTGCCCACATAATTATGCCTCCTGAATATTTGTATTGTAATTATATATCTTTTTTTCAATTCTTTCAAGATATATTAAGTTGATTTGAAAATTTTTTTATGATATAATGATTTCATCGCAGATAAAATCAACTAAGTTTGCCCTTGTGGGCAAGTGAAGTTATCTTCGATAGTGAAGTTTACTTCGTAAGTGAAGTTTCGCCTGACCGCGAAGTGGCAAACTTAACTTAACTTTTGTGTTAGCAAAAACTTCACTGCGGATGCAACTTCACTTTGAACTTTTGTTCAAAACTTCACAAAAATAACCGGCATCTAAATTGTGCACGAATTCTATAATTGATATATACAGAATTTTATTTTATAAAATTTTTAAAAGCCCGATGCCTTTTAGCAGTCTTTCAGACTGTGTATGCCAATTGTTTTAATGAATTTTTAAGGATTATAGATTTTAGACAAAAGACAAGGAGAGAAAATTATGAGAAAAAAACTGCAGGATAAAATGTTTGAAATGAGCTATTTTTTTGAACTTTTAATTTCTATTATAATTGGCGCTGCAATACTCATTCTTTCGGTTCGATTAGCTATTGAAACATTTAATTTATCATCATATTTAAAAGGTACGGAATCTTTGGTTGAAGTTCTTGATGATGCAATAATTCTTGCTATTGGTGCTGAGCTTATAAAAATGTTTTGCAAGCACACTCCCGAAACAGTTATAGAAGTTCTGGCATTTGCTCTTGCCCGTCAGCTTATTGTGGGTCATGCAGAGCCTTTCGAAAATTTTATAACTGTTGTATCTATTGCAGTTCTTTTTGCTGTAAGAAGATTTCTTTTAAAGCGTCAGGATATGGTTGAAACCCCTGATGGTCTTATAAAAGAAGGGGATATAAAAAGTAAAAGTAATGACTAATTTGTATGCGAGGATAATATGATTAAAATACCCGACTACATAACCGATGTTTTGAATATGCTCTATGATAAAGGATATGAAGTTTTTCTTGTTGGAGGATGCGTTAGAGACGCTTTAATGGGAAAACAGCCCCACGATTTTGACCTTACAACAAATGCCACACCCGATGAAATGCTTGAGGTGTTTTCCGGAATGAAAATTATTGAAACCGGATTAAAACATGGCACGGTGACTGTTGTATCACAGGGAGAAAATGTGGAAATAACAACCTATCGTATTGACGGAAAATATGTTGATAACCGTCATCCTGAAGAGGTGCTTTTTACAAGAAATATCCATGAAGACCTTTCAAGAAGGGATTTCACAGTAAATGCAATAGCCTATAGCCCCAAAGATGGCATAGTGGATATTTTTGAAGGACAGAAAGATATTAAAAATAAAATCATCCGCTGTGTTGGCTGTCCTGATGCCAGATTTTCTGAGGATGGTCTGAGAATCATACGAGCTCTTCGTTTTGCATCTGTTCTTGGATTTTCAATTGATGAAAAAACATCACAAAGCATCCACAATAATAAAGAGCTTTTAAAAAATATATCTGCCGAGCGTATTTTTACTGAGCTGAAAAAGCTTATATGCGGTTTTGGTGCCGGAAAAATTCTTTCATCGTATTTTGATGTTTTGTCTGTTGTATTTCCCGGTATTTCAGAATACGAAAACATCTGCCGACAAAATATTTCGCTCATAGATTCTGCTCCTGATGATATATATATCCGTTTTGCTGCTCTTTGCAATGGTATAGAAATAAGCTTTATAAAAAAGATGATAAGACTTTTAAAAACGGATAATGCTTTTTATTCAAATGTTATCATTCTTTCAGAATATCTTAGAAAAGAAATTAAAACAGATGAAATTTCTTTAAGATACATTATGAATAAGCTGGACGATGAAAACATAGTTCGTCTTTCAGCTCTCAAAAAAATGTTTAATCCTCAATTTGACGATAAAGCGTTTATCTCTCAATATGAAAAACAGCTTGAATGTTCGTATCCTGTGAGAATTAGAGACCTTGCCATAAAGGGTAATGACCTTATTGAAGCGGGTATAAAAGAGGGAAAAAGAATAGGGGATATAATGAATGTTCTTTTATGTGAGGTAATTGAAAATAAATGCCAAAACACTAAAGATAAGCTTATTAAAAGAGCGATTGAAATTAATAGAAATTCAATATAGAATAATAGTCCGGCAGGTGAAATAAATGAGCTTACAAATGATATTTGGTCGCGCCCACAGCGGCAAAACCCGTTATATTTCAGATATAGCAGACAAGCTGTTTGAAGAGGGAAAGCCTCTTGTTATTCTTGTCCCTGAGCAGTTTACCCATCTGGCAGAAAAAAGATTAATATCCCGCATAGGGTCAATCATTCAGGGCAAAGCAGAGATTTTGTCCTTTGCGCGTCTTGCCAAGTTTGTTAATTCTGAATATCCTTCAACCAGAAAAAAGATTAATTCAATAGCCAGAAGCCTTATTATGTCGGAAGTTATCGGCGAAGCAAAGCTTAATTATTATAAAAACATTTCCCTTGACACAGGTTTTATTGATGAATGTATAAACGAAATAAGCGAATTTAAAAAATATAATTTTTCCTGCGATGATGTGTTCATGCTTTCAAAAAAGGTGAGTGATAAAGGTCTTTCGCTAAAGCTTTCTGACCTTGCTGAGGTTTATTCAAAATATGAAGAAGTCATTTCCTCAAGCTATGCCGATTCCGATGATGAGCTTGGAATTCTTGCCGAAAATCTTGAAAAATATTCTCCTTATAAAGACTATACCTTTATTTTTGATGAATTTTCATCTTTTAACCCGATAGAAAAAAGAATTATTTCAGCTCTTTCGGCTCAATGCGAAAATGTGTATATGACATTTTGCTGCGATATGAGCGATAAATATAAATACCTTTTTAAACCCACCATCGACACATCAGAATCAGTAAAAAAAGTTTGTCTTGAAAAGGGATGTGTCGTTTCGGAGCCTGTTATTCTGGAAAGCACCTATTATAACAATGATGAAATTAGCTTTCTTGAAAAAAACATTTTTTCATTTCCTGCAGATAGGTATGAGGGAAAAAACGAGTATATTTCTGTTTTCACTCCCGAAAATCCCCACGATGAAATAACTGAAGTTGCCTGCAAAATTAAAAAGCTTGTGTCGGAGAATAACATCCGCTATAAGGATATAAGCATTGTTTGTTCTGATATATCATCATATTCCCATATTTTTCGCTCGGTGTTTTCTTCTTTTGACATACCATATTTTGTTGACGAAAAAACAAGTGTTTTAAAACATTCAATTGTTTATTATGTTGTTAATATTCTCGATGTGTATCTTAGCGGATATAGCTGTGAAGCTGTGACAAATTTTCTTAAATCCGGATATATTAGTGCTAAAAGAAGCGAGATTATTGATTGCGATAATTTCATTAATGCAACAAATGCTTCAAAAAACACCTGGCTTATTGATGAAAAGTGGAAAAAGACTCTTGAGCTATACTCTGAGGATGACGCTCTTCTTGCAAAAAACATAGAAAATGTTCGAAAAAAATATATATTACCTCTTGCAAAGCTTCATGATTCTATAAAAGGAAAGAATTCTGTAAAATTCATTAGTGAAGAAATATACAAATTTTTAATGAATAGCGGATTTGACAAAAGAGTTAGCGAATATATAGAATTTTTTAAATCAGAAAATAACATATATATGGCAAAACAATATGAATCTGTGTGGAAGGTACTAATTGACACCTTAGATATGCTGGTGTTTGTTCTGGGAGATAAGAAAATAAATCTTTCAGATTACAGAAAATATCTCTATACAGCCTTAAGCGAACAGAAAATAGGTATAATACCAACATCGGTTGATGCGGTGGTAATAGGGGATATAAAGCGCAGTAAGAGCGAATTTTCAATCTGTCAGTTTGTTGTTGGTGTTTATGACGGTGTTTTTCCGGCTCCTTCAAAGGGTGGATGCATCATAACCGATGCAGACAAGAAAAAAATATCTGATGCAGGATATGAATTTTCCGTCACAAGCGGCGATAGTGCATATTTTGACAGATTCTTAATTTATTCCTGTTTAACCCATCCCACAGAGAGACTGTATATTTCATATCCTCTGTCTGACTTTGAATATAAAGCCACAAGACCTTCGTTTACCCTTACACTACTTGAAAGAGTCTTTAAAAATATCAATATATCTTCTACAGTTGATTCGTTGGAGTCTAAAATTGCCACCGAGAAAAACGCCCTTGAATTTTTGTCAAAATCGGCATATTTAATTTCAGAAGGAGAAAGTCCCGACGAAAGATGGAAGGATGTCTACAGTTATTTTGTCA
>JAFSBJ010000150.1 GCA_017437345.1 Clostridia bacterium
CTCAACTTGTGCTTTTAAACACCACTCACAGACTCTATCAAGTCTTATGCTTTAACGCAGCATCTACGGGAAACGCCTACTTGCTATAAGCTTTCGGGCTCCGGCTCGGAAGTGATGGGCACTTGGGAAATCTTGTTATTGGCTCGCAGCAACCGCCAACTCTCTCAAAACTCAAAATCCCGGCCGTCTTCGTCACAGCCTTTATTTAATATGAAACTGTAAAAACATATTATCACTAAAATTTTTCATCGTCAATGGTAATTTTGCACAAAATAACAAATTCCGATTACTATAAATTTATTATTAAAAATAAATAACCCATGGTATCAGTCCTTTTTATAATTGAGCATAAAGATTCCAAGTGAAACAAGTGCCATTGCAAGCACAAGGTTTAAGAGGGCAACAAGCCCTGCCTCATTCAGCATTATATTTGAAAGAATAACGCCGAAAACAGGAGTCATAAAGCTATAGATACTAACCTTGGAAACGGGGTTGAATTTTAAAAGCACGCCCCAGAGAGAATATGCAATTGCAGAAAGGAAAGCAAGGTATATAAGCACTCCTGCAGCCTTAAGGTCGGGGAGCTGAACATGACCGCCCGATAAAAGACCTATTGCAATCATAACAAGACCGCCTATAAAAAACTGGTAGCCGCTTATTATAACGGGGTCTTCCCTATGAGAATATTTTTTAATTATAACAGATGATGTGGCAGAAGCTATGGCAGAAAAAATAACAAAGCCATCGCCGAAGAAATTCATTTTTAAATCAAGTCCGTCAAGATTAACAAGCACAATTCCCGCAAAGCCTATAACACACGCCATAAGCTTTTTGAATGTGATTTTTTCCATTTTGAAAATCACTCCGGCAACAAGAAGAGCAAAAAATGCGCTGGAGCCGCTTGCAATTGTGCCCTTAACACCTGAGGTGTTGGCAAGACCGATATAGAAGAATATGTATTGAAGAACAGTCTGGAAGCAGGCAACATAGCCAATAACCGGCACATTTTCCTTTTTGGGGTAAAGGAATTTTTTTCTTCCTATGCTATAGATTGCAACGGTTATTATTCCGGCAAGGGTAAATCTTAAGCCGGCAAAAAGAATGGTGGAGGGTGTTCCTCTCCAGGGAAGGATAAGCTCGTAGCCTGTTTTGATAAAAGGAGTTGCACTGCCCCACAGCGCACAGCATAAAAGCGCTGTTACCATTATAATAAACGGATTTTGAAAGATTGATTTTTTCTCAGACATTTTATCACCTTTTTATATTGTATTTCTGTTTATTCTTTCTTCATCAAGCTTTGAATAGGCTATTCTCTGGCTTTTGTATAATCCGGAATAACCCGACATCATATGGCTTATGGCGCAAACCAGGGCAAAGATAATAACATTTTCGCTTCCGAAAACCTCTATAGAAAGCATAACCGATGCCACAGGGCAATTGACCACAGCGCAAAAAACCGCCACAAAGCCAAGAGCTGCCGAAAAACCGGAGTCAAAGCCAATAAGATTTCCAATAGCACATCCAAAGGTGGAGCCTATAAAAAACGAAGGAACAATTTCTCCGCCCTTAAAGCCTGCGGATATTGTTATTGCTGTAAAGATTATTTTTAAAATAAAAGCTTCATAATTGGCATTTCCGCCTATTGCCTTTTCTATAACTCCCATTCCGGCACCGTTATAGTCGGTTGTGCCAATGATAAGAGTTAAAATAACAACAAGTCCTCCGCCCACAAAAGCTCTCACATATCTTGAAGGCATCAGCTTTTCAAAAATATGCTCGCAGTTTTTTATTGTTGCGCAGAAAACTATGCTCACAAGGGCGCAAAGAATGGCTATCGCAATTATCTCTAAAACATTTAAAGCAGAAATATTTTCAAGAATAACCCCCTCAAAATGCACTCCATGAAGACCAAAAAGCATTGCAATATATGCTGCCACAAGAGCCGCCACTATGCTTGGCACAAGGGCTGCATAGTGCATAATGCCAACGCAGCATACCTCTAAAGAGAAAAATGCAGCAGTAAGCGGTGTTCCAAAGAGTGCGGCAAAAACTGCACTCATTCCCGACATAACGATAATATGCATTTTGTCTTTTTTTAAGCCAAGAAGCTTTCCTGCATTATAGCCAATGCTTCCGCCAAGCTGCAAAGCCGCACCTTCTCTGCCTGCAGAACCACCAAGAAGATGGGTTATGCAGGTGCTTATAAAGATAAGAGGTGCCATTATAAGAGGAACCTTTTCCTCCTTTGTCGCCGCGTCAAGCACACGGTTTGTGTCGAGGGTGCCTTTTGATTTGAATATGTGGTATATTCCGGCTATAACAATTCCGCCCAGTGGAAGGAAATAGATAAGGGAGGGGGTTTCTTCTCTTAAAAGAGTTGCATAATCTATGCTTAAATGAAAAACACTTCCGATTATTCCGCCTACTATCCCCACAAGAGAGGATATTATAAGCCACATCACAAGGGTTTTTATATATTTCAGTGAGTTTTTCAGGCTGTTTTTTATAATTATCATTTGCTCTTTCGCCTTGCTTTCAGTAAAACCTATCTTATTGCTTTTGTTTTCCACTTACCTATCCGATAGAAGATAAAGGTGAGAACTGCACCCATTACCCATGTGCAAAGAAGGGAAATCTGAATACATTCCTTCATTCCGTTGGGAAGCTCAGGTGTTCTTGTTAAAAAAGAAATTCCATAAGCTAAAGGAACGCGGACAGCAACCGAGGTTATAAGAGAAATCCACATAGGGGTGGTTGTGTCGCCGGCACCACGCATAATTCCCGAAAGGCTCTGGGTTATTGCCATTGCAATATAGCCAACAGCTAAAATTCTCATAAGCTTATTGCTCATATCCACCAAAGACGCTGTGTCGGTAAAGAGCATCATAAGATATTTTCCGAAGAATAAAAGCACAACCGTTATAAAGGTTGAACAGCCAACTGCCATAAATGTTCCCTGTTTGGCTCCTTTTCTTACTCTGTCATAAAGATTTGCACCAACATTCTGCCCTGCATAGGTTGTAAGCGCCATACCAAAGGAGAAATTGGGCATCATGGCAAAACCGTCAACTCTCATAATGATAACATTTGCCGCAATAAATGCTTCGCCGAACTGATTTGTAAGCGACTGCACAACAATCATTGCGGAAGAAAATATCGCCTGGGTAAGACCGGAGGGAAGCCCCAGACGGACAACTGTTTTGATATATTTTGCTCTTGGCTTCATATATTCAAGACCAAAATCAAAGTAATCCTTCATTTTTGAAATCTTAAGCATACAAAGTGCAGAGGATATAAACTGAGCAATAACTGTGGCAAGAGCAACACCTGCAACCTCCATACCGAGAGCTGCCACAAAGTAAACATCAAGAACGATATTTATAACCGTTGCCACCAAAAGATACACAAGCGCCGAAAAAGAATCGCCCAGCCCTCTTATAATACCGCTTAAAATGTTATAATAAGCAAGACCTGCCACACCTATAATGGAAATGGAAAGATAATCAACACACCATTCAAAAATGCTCTCAGGTGTGTTTAAAACCTTTAAAAGAGGCCTCAATACCGGAAGGGCAACAGCAACAAGAGCAACACAGGCAATAAGGGTTGCTGTTATGCAGTTGCCTATTGTATAAGATAAAGACTCTCTGTCTTTTGCTCCGAAATACTGAGAAACCATGATGCTGGCTCCTGCCGAAATTCCAACAAAAAGCACGAGTATCATATTAAGAACAGGCATAACGCTTCCAACAGCCGCCAAGGCATTATCGCCCACATAGTTACCGACAACGATGCTGTCAACGGTGCTGTAGAGCTGCTGAGCTATATTGCCGATAAGCATAGGAAGGGTAAACATCAGTATGCTTTTCCAGGGTTTTCCCTGAGTCATGTCGATAGGTGAATTAAGTTTTTTTAGCAATGTTTTTTACCTCATGTTTTCTAAAAATTTTCTCCAAAACATAATTTTTGTGGGATGTGAAAATATAATATAATTTCCACCTTCCCTTATTTCTCCAATTTTATATTGTAACACATAACTTTGTCAAATACAAGCATTAAATTTTGATAAAATGCAACGAAACAGCAAAATTTTAAAAGGCATACTGATACGCGCCGCTATCAAATTGAGCGAGAAATTATTGTTTGGCGAAGAGTTTTGGCTAATGATTTTGTAGGGGTCAGCCTCCGGACGACCCGCGTAAGATTGCTGAAATTAGACGGGATGTCGAGGACGCCATCCCCTACAACCTCATATTACAACTTAACTGCTAAACAATAATTTATCATTACCATTTTAAAGCGACACTTCCCTACATTATAAAAAACGCTTCCCTTTACACAGAGGAGACTTTTTGATAATGGTTCCTTGTTATTTACATCCTTCCCCTTTTATGCTATAATCTAGTCTGAGGTGAATTTATTATGTCAGAAATAAAAATAACAGATGTGAGAGCGCTTGTGGGCGACAGTGCATTTTTGATAGATGACGGAAAAACCGCCATAATGTATGATTCAGGCTTTGCCTTTACGGGATATGAGGTTGCCGATAAGATAAAGAAAATTCTTGGAGATAGAAAACTTGATTATATCTTTTTAACCCATTCCCACTATGACCACGCCTTAGGCTCGGTTTATGCCCTTAAATACTGGCCCGATGCAAAGGTTGTGGCAGGAGAATATGCTGCAAAGATTTTTACCAAAGACAGCGCGAAGGCTCTTATGAGAGATTTAGACGGTAAGTTTGCAAAAAAATGCGGAGTGGAAAGCTACGAAGACCTTATAGACGATTTAAAGGTTGATATTCCTGCATCCGACGGAGATGTTATAAAGGCAGGAGATATGGAATTTGAGGTTATAAACCTTCCCGGACACACAAAATGCTCAGTTGGATTCTATAACAAAAAAGAAAAGCTTCTTTTGGGCTGTGAGTCAATAGGCGTTTACGATGGCGAGGGAACGGTTGTTCCTTCATATCTTGTTGGTGTTGAAATGGCAATAGATTCAATAGAAAAAGCCGAAAAGCTTGAAATTGAAAACATTCTTGTGCCTCACTTTGGCCTTCTTGGAAAAGAAGATACAAAAATATATTTTGCAAATGCCAGAAAAAGCGCAAGAGAAACAGCTGACGAAATTATTGCTCTTTTAAAAGAAGGAAAAACCAAAGAAGATGCCATTGAATATTTCAAGAAAAAGTTTTATTCAGGCTACATCAAAGAGGTCTATCCAAAAGATGCAATGGAACTCAACACAGGGATAACTGTGGATTTAATCAAAAGAGAATACAATCTGTAAGGAATGAATAAAATGGGGATTTTTTCAGGTTTTCTTATTTGCTCAGATATTGACGGGACATTCAGCGTCGATACAAAGCCTGTGGAAAAGAATATGGAAGCTGTGAGGTATTTTACCAAAAACGGTGGAAAATTTACCATAGCAACAGGCAGAACTGCCGCATATTTAAAAAACACAGATTTTTTTGGTTTAATAAACGCCCCCGCCTGCATCTGCAACGGAAGCGTGGTTTATGACTATGGAAATGACAAGATACTCTTTGAAGAAAAAGAAGAATTCACTCTTGGAGAGTTTCTTAATGCAATAGGCGACAAAAGAGAGCTTTTGTCAGGACTCTATGTATACTACACTCCCAAAACAGTTCAGGCAGATAACACAGCAAGAAAGGATTTTTCAAAAGAAGAGCTTTCAAGCTATCCGATAAAGGTGGTCTGCGTTACCGACACAATTCAAAGCATGGAAGAATTTAAAAGCTTCTGCCTTAAATCCCCTGCGTTTTCAAATACCTACATATCAAACTCCTGGGAGACAGGCCTTGAATTTAATTCCAAAAATGGAACCAAGGGAAATGCGGTTAAGTTTTTGAAGGAATATTTAAAAGATATCCACACCTCTATCGCCATAGGCGACCAGGAAAACGACATACCCATGATAGAGGCGGCAGATATTGGGGTTTGTGTGGCAGATGGGAAAGACGGAGCAAAAAATAAAGCCAAATTAATTGTTTGCAGAGCTTGTGACGGTTCTGTGGCAGATTTAATAAGAATTCTCGAAGAAAAAATACTATCGGGAGAAATAACTAATTAAAACACAAGGCGGAAAATCTCAAAGACTTTCCGCCTTGTGTTTTATTAAATAATGTCAATAGTGAGACAGCTCCGCTTTTCGCTCTGCAAAAACACCAGCCCTACATGCAGATTATATAAAAGCGTGTATATTATAGCCCATAAACTGCACCCTCTCCCAGTTCTTCTTCTATTCTTAAAAGACGATTGTATTTTGCACACCTATCCGACCTTGTGGGAGCGCCGGTTTTTATCTGTCCGCAGCAAAAGGCAACAGCCAGATCGGCAATGGTTGAATCTTCGGTTTCACCCGAACGGTGCGACATAATGGTTGTATATGAATTTTTCTTTGCAATTTCAATGGCCCTTGCAGTTTCGCTTAAAGTTCCTATCTGATTGAATTTTATAAGAACGGAGTTTGCCACATTCTGCTCTGTTCCCATTTCTATCCTTTTTGGATTGGTGACAAAAAGATCATCGCCCACAAGCTGTACCCTGTCGCCAAGGGTTTTTGTGAGCATCTGCCACCCTTCCCAGTCGTTTTCACCAACTCCGTCTTCTATTGAGATTATCGGGTATTTATCGCATAGATTTGACCAGTAGTTTATAAGCTCGTCCTTTGAAAAGCTAAGCCCTGCTTTGGGAAGGGTATATTTTTCTCCGCTCACCCATTCAGAAGCCGCGGCGTCTATGGCAATTTTAAAATCATCTGTGGTGTTGTAGCCTGCTTTTTCAATTGCATCGCAAATAAGGGAAAGGGCATCTTCATCTCTTTCAAGAAAGGGTGCAAAGCCGCCCTCATCACCAACTGAGGTGGCAAGGTTTTTATCTTTTAAGATTTTCTTTAAGCTGTAGTAAACCTCGCTGCACATCCTTAAAGCTTCTTTAAAGCTTGGCGCACCAACGGGCATAATCATAAATTCCTGAATATCCACATTGTTGTCAGCATGAGCGCCACCATTTAAAATGTTCATCATAGGAACAGGCAGCCGGTTTGCCATGCTTCCGCCCACATAATTATAGAGGCTTATCCCCAGGGCATTTGCCGCCGCCTTGGCACAGGCCAAAGAAACAGCAAGGAGTGCATTTGCCCCAAGCTTTCCTTTATTTTCGCTTCCATCTAAATCGCAAAGATATTTGTCGATTAAAATCTGATCCAGAACATTTAGCCCCACAAGCTCATCTGCAATAATATCATTTATGTTTTTAACAGCAGTTAAAACTCCCTTACCGCCATAGCGGGAGCTGTCGTTATCTCTTAATTCAAGGGCTTCGTGTTCTCCTGTTGACGCTCCTGAAGGAACTGCGGCTCTGCCGATAAAGCCACCGTCGCAGATAACCTCAGCTTCAACTGTGGGAACACCCCTGGAATCAAGAATTTCCCTTGCAAAAACATCAATAATTTCAATATGCTGCTTCATATTAAACCTCCATAGAATAAAGTTAGAAAGTGTAAAAAACTGTTGAACTCAGAGAAACATCAAGCTTAGTGAAGAGTGAAAAGTGAAGAGAGAGAAGAAAATGTGGAAATCCGCACATGCGGATTTCTTCCTTTTCTATTCTCTTTTATCTCTTCTCTATTCTCTTTTTGCAGCTTATAGTTTTCTTTGTCCACTCTGCATCATTTTTCCTATTCCATAAAAAATATTTTCAATCATCAACCCCCTTCCCCCCACTCTTGGGGGGCAGAAAGGAAATCTTTTTTGAAATATGCAAAATTACGCACGACTGCGCGTAATTTCCTATATTATAAAAAATAGGGTAAGAAAAACTTCTGCGCAGAAGCTTTTACATACCCTATTTTTGCCATTATCGGTTTAATTTATAAGTATTTCCGAAAGATTTAGTTTTTTAATTTCAAAATCATCTTCATAGCCTTCGGTGCATATGGCGATTTTGTAGTCATCTATTGTGAATTCTTTAAAAAATGCTTCCGGCAGATTTTCTCCTTCAGCAATAACCTCACCACCGGGCTTAACGGAAAACTTTTTAAAGCCCGAAAGCCCGTCGCCCGTCATTTTGGAAAAAGCTTCTTTAAGAGTCCATATTCTGAAAAACCTTTTTGTCTTTTCATCTGACGATGGTGCAGATAAAACATAGTCTGCCTCATTTTGCGAAAAATACTTTTTGCATATTCCAACGGTGAAATCGCCCATAAGCTGAATATCGGCTCCGATTTTTTTATCGGACACAGCACAAAGAGCAATATTGCCCGAATGTGACAAGGAAAAATGAAGCGAATCATAGTTAAGAAAAAAGGGCTTCCCTTTTGAGGTTTTATTTAAAATCCCATCTCCGTTATATGAAGGAAAAGTCTTTAAAGCTTTTTCAAGAAGGAGCCACGCCCCCACACACAGATATTTTTCCTTAGTATTTTTTATTCTTCTTAATTTTTCCTTTCTGTGGTAAGGAAGAAGACCTATCGCCGCATTAAATAACGACGCATTTGAAAAGCAGAGTGCATCAAGATAAAAAACTTTTGTCATATTTTTAATCTTTCTTTGTGTTTTTTTCTATATGCTCAATAATTGCCACATAGAAATCCTTTGTATGCTCTTTGAAATATTCGCATATTTCCTTTGCCTTTTGCTTTGGTCCTGCATACATTTCAAAATCAAGAAGCTTTATATTATCCTCAAGAATTCCGCAATGCACCTTATATTCCTGCTCACTTATGGGGATATAGTTGGCATAGATTTTATTCCTGTCTGATTTATCGTTATTGATTTCTTCGGCGCTCATTTCTATCTTTTCTCTCACGCTGGCAGGGATTTTTGTTTCAAAAAAGTCACACATCTCCACCCCGGCAGGAGTAAGCGAAAAAAGAGATTCACCATCAACAATATATTCATCAATGCTTCCAAGCTCTGAAAGCTCATTTATATATCCCTGAATCTCAAAATAGTTTATATCCGCAGCTGCGGTTATTACCTGGCTTAAAAGCGAATAAGAAGGGCTTTTATTAAGTTGTTTTATGGAATATAAAATAATAAGCTTTGTTTCGTAATCGTCGGGCTTATATCTATGGAGCATACTATCACCTCATTTACAAGGAACTATAAAGGTATAGCCTAATGTTTTAAAATTAAAATCCGCTCCTGAGAGCGGATTTTTTCATTTTCTTTTCACTCTTCACTATTCTCTTTTCACTATTACTCTACTGTATAAGGCTTAAGCTCTGCCATAATGCTATCAGCATCTTCTGTGTGGAAGTTAACACAGATTGGCTTTGTTAAATCAAGACTGAAAATACCCATGATAGATTTTGCATCAACCACATATCTGCCTGATACTAAATCAATGTCAAAGTCATATTTGCTTACAATATTTACAAAATCTTTAACATCGGTGTTTGAAAAAAGTGATACATTAATAGTTTTCATTTTAGTTGCCTCCTGTGACACTTGATATTCAGGGAGAACCCTGTATTATTATGATACAACCTAATTCCCAAAGTGTCAAGAGTCACTTAATGCCCCTTGAAAATATTTGTAAATAGTGTATAATATATTTTACGAAATCTATTAGGAGAAAAGCATATGAAAAAGGTTGCATTTTGCACACTAGGCTGCAAGGTTAATCAATATGAAACAGAAGCAATGACCTCTCTTTTTAAAAACAGAGGCTATGAAATTGCATCGTTTCAGGATATTTGCGATATTTATGTTATAAACACCTGCACTGTCACCGGAGAAGGAGAGAGAAAATCCCGCCAGATGATACGCCGCGCCCACGGTGCAAACCCCAAAAGTATTATAGTTGTTACAGGATGTATGAGCCAGGTTTCACCCGAAAAGGTTGCACAGATAGAGGGTGTTTCCATTGTTATGGGAACATCGGAAAGAGCAAGAATAGTTGAAATCGTTGAAGAATATATTGAGAAAAACAAAAAGCCTCAGATTGAGGACATAATGAAAAAAAGAGACTACGAGGAAATGCACATATTCTCATATGAAGATAAAACCCGTGCCTTTGTTAAAATTGAAGACGGATGCACAGAGTTTTGCTCATATTGCATTATTCCCTTTGCCAGAGGGCCTGTTAGAAGCAGAAATCCTGAAAGTATTAAAAAGGAGGTTGAAACCCTTGCCGAAAATGGCTACAGGGAAATTGTTTTAACAGGAATTCACATTGGCTCCTACGGAAAGGATTTAAAAGATAAAACCCTTATTGACGCCATTAAAGCGGCAAATGAGGTTGAAAAAATCAAAAGAATACGCCTGGGCTCTGTGGAACCAAGGGTTTTAACAGAAGCCTTTATAAACAAAATAAAAAATATGCCAAAGGTATGCGACCATTTCCACATTTCCCTTCAGAGCGGATGCGACCGTACCTTAAAGGCTATGAACAGAAAATACACCACCAAAGAATATGAGCTTTGCGTGGAAAACTTAAGAAAAGCCTATAAAAACCCTGCCATAACAACAGATATTATAGCCGGATTTCCCGGAGAGAGCGAAGATGATTTTATAGCTTCCTGCGATTTTATGGAAAAAATCAGATTTAGCGAGGCCCACATCTTTCCCTATTCTGCCCGAAGCGGCACAAAGGCGGCAGGGTTTCCCAATCAGCTTGAAAAGAAGCTGAAAAACGAAAGAGCCGGAAAAATGATAGAAATTTCAAAAAGGCTTCACAACGAATACCTTTCAGAATTTATCGGACAGATAAAGGAGGTTCTTTTTGAAAGAAAAACAAAGGATGGCTATTTTGAAGGGCATATGTCAAATTATATATGCGTGAGGGTAAAATCCGATGAAGATTTGTCTCACACTTTCAGAGATGTTATAATCCAATCTGTTGAAAATGGAATTGCATATGGAAAACTAAACTGATAACATAAGGCGGAGAAAAATTAATTTTTCTCCGCCTTATGTTATATTTCTATATATGCTTTTCTTTATTAACAATAGCTTTAACTGAATTGCTGTATTGTGAAGGACTCATCCCTGTCACCTTTTTAAACTGTCTTGAAAAATAATGAACTGTGGAATAGCCGAGCATATAGGCTATCTGGGTTATATTATAATTATCTTCTCTCAAATGCTTTTTGGCAAGCTCAGTTTTTAAATAAATAAAATGCTCAATAGGCCCTCTTCCGAGGTTATTTGCAAAAAGGGCGGATAGAGCGGCTTTGCTCATACCTGTGTATACACAAAGGTCATCCAGGGTGAGCCGCTGACCAATCTGCAGATTCATATAGTTTAAAATATATTCCAGGGTGGAATTTATGCTGTTGCTCTTTGGCAGGGAATATTGGCATGCATCATTATCCCTCATAAATGAAATCAGAAGCTCCGTCAGATACAATTTCAAAAGCTGCTCTGAGCCTATGGGCTGCTCCTGATGCCTTGTTAAATCACAGGCATAAGTGTCGCTAAGAGGGGTGGAAAAGGAATTGGAAAATTCCACAATTATCTTTGAAATAAGGCTCTTTTGTGCCTGACCGACTGCCATTATCTTGTTTTCAAAAAAACTCATTGCTTCGTCATTGCAGCTGAAGGTGGCAATAACAATATTTGGTGCAATAGAACCGTTTGCCCTTAATGTGTGCCACTCATTAGGCTTATGGAAAATTATTTTTCCATGGTCTAAAAGAAAGTCCTCATTATCAGCTGTTGCAATGATTTCACCCTTATCAACATACACAAACTCCCAGAAATCGTGGGTTTCACCAACGAAGCTGTAGTCCTTTGAATATTCAAAATAGTGAACGGTGAAAAGCTGTTCAATATTTATAGTTTCATTAAGTCTCACGCCTTTATATGTAAGCATTTTATCACCTGCTTTATTTTAAAATCTCGTCGCGTCAGCGACATATCGTGTTGCTTGCAACATATCGCATTACAAAGTAATATATCGCAAATTCCGTCAGGAATTTATATCGCTGCTGTGATTTACACCGCAATGGCTAGGGTTTAGATGCCACGCATCTAAGCCTCCCTCGACATAGGCCCCCTTGCCTAAAGGGGGCTGTCAGCGTAGCTGACTGGGGGATTCACAGGAGGTGTCAGCCGCAGGTTGACGGAGGGATTTTTTTACAGCATTATCAATATATTGGCATACTCCCTCAAAATTTCTATTTACCTCGTTATTCGGTATTCTAATAACAATCAAATTTCTTTGTTCTATTTTTTCTGTTCTGATTTTGTCTTTTAGCAATCCCTTTTCCTCATAATGCTGTGAACCATCAAGCTCAATTATCAATCTCGCACTATGACAATAAAAATCAACAATATAATTATCAATTACTTTTTGCCTTAAAAACCTAACGGGATAGCTTTTCAAGAAATCATACCAAAGATGTCGTTCTTCTTTTGTCATATTTTTACGCAGAGTTCTTGCATTTGTTGTTAATTCTGTATTGTGTTTTCTTTCCATCTATCCCTCCACCGCTAAAGCGGTCCCCCTCCCTTTAGGCAAGGGAGGCTTTTTTCATTTCGCCAAATTTCGACAATCTTCATATAAAGACTGTATAATCTGGATGCCAATGTTTTTAACATCTTATTTATAACAAGTTTGGAGTAAAAACTTAACCGATGCAGACAGAAACTTCTACATCGGTTTTAGTTAAAACAAATCGCTGTGTGTTCCCGTTCGAGTCAAACCCAATACAAGCAAATCTCTCTCGATTCTGTAAATCAAAAGCCAGTCAGGTTCAATATGACATTCTCTTGATCCTCTATAATCTCCATATAGCGGATGATCAAGATATTTTTCCGGAAGCTGATCTCCGTTAGCCAAAATATCAACAACTTCTTTTAACAAGTCCATATTATAGCCACGCTTTTGAGCAAGCTTATAATCTTTTTTAAATCTGGTTGACATCTCTATTTGATACTTCATGATTCTAAATCCTCAAAAAGCTCTTTTGTGCTAGAATATCTTTTCGCCGGTATCTTTCCACTTAACATATCATCCATTTCTTTAATAGCAGCAACAGTTTCTGCATTTGGAATATCAGTTGCAATTTCAAAAGGTATTCTTCCCTGTCTAACAACTTGCCTCAAAAACATATTCATAGCTGTTGTCATATTAAGCCCCATATCAGAAAACATTGCATCCGCCTGTTTTTTTAACTCTTTATCCATACGAATACTCATATTTACAGTTGCCATAATGTATAACCTCCTTACTTTAGTATATACATTGTACCACAAAATATGTGCATCGTCAATACATTCTGTTAAATTTTAGATCATGTTTTATACAATATTCGACATTCTTTACTATGATTTTGTCAAGTCAGGGACAAAAATTTGGCGATATACTCGCTCATGCTCGTGCGATATATTTTCGCTCCGTTCAAATGCGATATAACCTCACGCCCTTCGGTTGCGATATGATATAAATTCCTTTTCTCGTCCCGAAGGGACATATCGCATC
>JAFSBJ010000151.1 GCA_017437345.1 Clostridia bacterium
GATAAAATAAAAGCACAGATTTTTGCTTTATGGCAAAGATTTGTGCTTTTCTGTATAGAAATCTATAATTTTCAAGTCATATTTTTCCCTATGCTTTAGCCTTGTTGTACTATTTATTTAGAATGGCAAATTATTGTTTATCGCTCAATGCGATAAACAATAATAGATAAAAGATAATAGAGAATAGTGAATAGAAATGGTTCAAAGCCGCCACTTGCGGCTTTGTTCCGATTCTCTTCACTCTTATCTCTTCTCTCTTCACTATTATTATTTACTGCTCAATTTTACACTTAATCAAAAAGCGAAACTGGCTGAGGGTGAAAGGTGGCTTTGAACGCACTTTTAAATACCCGTGACGAGTATCACACAAGCCTTTGTAATGTTTCATAAAGAATGACAAAAAATGTGTGTTGTGAGAAAAGACGAATAAAAAAGAATAAAAGTGGTAAAAGTAGCGTAAATACTGGGTTTGTGTGAATGTTATATGAGTTTTTGTGCAAAATCACAATAAGATTGGTTGAAACTTAATTTTGATGATTTTGGGACCTTTTTGGTAGCGGTCCGACAATTCCTACAAAAGCTATTTAAAACCTTTTAAATATTTTAAAACAATTTTAAAAGACGATTTTAAGACTTTATAAAAAAGCCTCGAAACCGTCTTTTTTTCTATATTTATTAAGTTTTAAGAGTTTTTAAATCAATTTTTAAAAAGCATTAAAATAAAATTTTAGAAATGCTAATTTTAATAAAGTGTAAAAAACTTTCAATGGCTCATTTTTAGAATTTCAATAGCTCACATGAGCCATTAAGGATTTAAGCGGGCTTGAGGGCAATTTTTAAAATTTTAACACCATAAATTAACAGGGAAAATGACAAAATGTAAAAATCGGGTAATTATTAACAAAGAGTCAGTATTTAAGCAGATTTCAAGCTTCAAAAATCTCGGCCGAAAAAACGATAAAAACAGAGACAGGTCTCCGTTTTTAAGAGAATTTTTACTCTTTTGAAATACTTAAACAAACTCCGTTATTTTCTATGCTTGAAAGAATATATCTGTAGTTTTTGGGGTTATAAATTCCAACAGAAGAATCCTTTTTACTTTCAAAAAGCATTTTCAAAATATTAAGAGCCTCTTTGTCAGAGGAAATATCAGAATCGTAGCTACATATTACATCAGTGCAAAATTCTTCATTAAATGTATCATAAAAAAATACCATTATATTTGAAATATTGTTTGTTTCTTTATTTTCAGAAATGTTTAAGGCTCCAGTTGTATCAGTAAGTTGAAAGTTATATATGTATGTTGTTGTTTCACCCACATCCGAATCAGTCAAATGCTTTAGTTCAACACCTGTTTTTTGAGAAATCACTTGAATATAATCCTTTGCTGTTTGGGCTGTCTGAGATCCGGGAGTTGATTCGGAATTTTCTTTTGGATTAAGCTCTTTTGCAGAGCTTACTATGCCATCTATAAATCCATCGTAAGCAGCACTATAGAAAGACATATATTCAAGAGCGTGGAAACTTTCCGCTGTTTCTAACTTTGTTAGCTTTATGAGGTCAACTGTTGGCCTTTCAAATTTTGATGAGAAGCCTGCATACACCCCAAACAAGCGGACAGAAACACCTTCTAAAAGCTCTGCTTTTTTTATAAACTCTTTTCCTTCCAGGCTTATGTTTACATTCCACTTTCCTGCATTATCATTTAAGACGCCATATAAAATATTGGTGTCTTTTATTATGTCCACATCTTCTAAAATTCCATCAATATATATCTTTGTGCCTCCAAGACCATTCTCACTTGCAGGAGAGTTAAATTTGTCGAAATTAGCACGCTGAAATCCGTCTATGTTTGCAGGAGTAGAAATTGATTTTGAAATATTCTCTGAGCTTCCGCATCCGGCCGAAGAGAGCACCAAAATTAACACAAGAAATAATGCTATTTTTTTCATATGTATTCCCTACCTTCTCCAAAATTCATCTGTAGTATAAATAATGTTTCCTATTCGTTTGAAGCTTCTTGCTTAAAATCACATTCACTATATGAATGTGCTGAAAGACCTTTAACATAGCCTTCTATGTAACCTATTAGCCTGGATTGCTCATCCTCTGAATTCAGACTTCGTATAATATTTAAAAATTCAATTTCTTTTTTTGTTAAATGAGAATATGTGTTTTTAGTTTCGCCTAAAAGATAAGTTAAAGGCACATCTAAGTACTCACAAATGCGAGCTATATATTTTGCTGGTGGGTCAGTCTTCCTTTTTTTCCAAGTACTAATTTGTCCTGTTGTTAACCCTAAATATTTGGCCAATTGTGCTTCTGTTCTTATCTTACCATCAATAAGAGAAAACATTTTTTCGTTAATTTCCACAAAAAATCACCTCCAAAATTGTAAAACTTTTTACTCACAAATGTTAGTTTTTGTCTTTACAAACTAACATTTGTGAGTTATAATGTGTATATGTTAATGTTTAAACAACAACAAAACAAGACATAAGAAATCAAATGCAGCCGAAGTACTGCAGACTATCGGCGGCATTTGAAAAAGAAAATCATTTTTAGTTTATCACAGTGTAAGAGGAAAATCAAGATTTTTTTAGGAGGTACAGTTCATGTGCAAGTATTGTGAAAATGGAAAGATAAACAAATTAGGTGAAGAATGGTTCCAGAATATGCCATTTGAGATTATAGGAAATATCTCTCATAACAGACCAGTAATTTTTAAAACCAATGGAAAGTATTTTATGAAGGTTGAAAATTTTTCTGTTCTTGAGGTTATTGCCTGCCCTATGTGCGGTGCATCATTTGAAACACCTGTTTTATCTACAGATGAAGAAAATGTTATCACTGTTGGTGATGTGGTAAGGATTGTTGAAGGGCCGGATGCAAGCGTCTATCGTGAAAATGAATTTGAGGTCCTATCAGAGCCTTACGAAATAGGCGGCGAAATTGTTGTTAAAATGAAATGCCATAAGACCGGAAAGTATTTCGGTGGTGGATATACCACAAAGTATTTGAAAAAGGTTAAAAAGGAGGAAACGCCACCTGCACCAAAAGGTGAAAAAGAGCCACCATCACCTGCACAACCAAAGAATGAAATAAGCACAGAGCCGGATCCGGCAGGAGATTCTTCGTCTATGACTCAGAATGACATGGCAGTTCCTGATGCGGAGGTGTGATGATGGATATATTTAAGAGATTAGGAATAAAAATACAGCCGGGTAAGTCAGGCTGTATTAGTGAAAATTTTATTAAGTTTCAAGCTCAAGCTCAACAAACATTCGAGCAGATTTCCAAAACTCCACAAGAATTAAGGGAGCCGCCTCAGACAAATCTGAGGGTACATTCAAAAATGGTGTAACATACTGAGCATTAAATATGCAGCTTAAACATGTAATTCTAATAAAAACAGCATTTTGAATTTCTTTGCTATATTTAGTTAAATCTAAATTGCTGTTTGAAGCTATTTTGCAAATAAATGTGTCAATTTCTTCCGAATTTTCCATATCAAATTTATATGAAGATTTTAAGTTTTTGAAATCATCAGAGTTATCAAAATTTTTATGTAATTCAGGTGTTGAAATTTTGCTTACAAAATATTCAAATAACTGTATTAACAAATCGGAATAATGAATACGAATATCGGGCATTTTTTCACCTCCTTTTGACACTATTTTATCATGTATGAGCTGATTTATCAATACGAGGTGATAGAAAATGGAAATAATTGTTGAGATTAAATTAAGTGATACGCACCCTTGTAACACTTGTTTTTCCAGACAAGAGTTTAAAAATGCTCTGGGAGACAGGATTGATGTGTGCAGGATATTTGGTCGAATATTAAAAAGCGAACCGGCAAGAAGTGCGTTAGTTACACGCTATGAGCGTTGTGAAGAATGCATTGCGGCTCAGTGTTCAGCAGAGGCTGAATTTAATGGATGTCCGGAAGATGATGATGGAGAGGATGAAATATTATGAAATATGAGTGCAGAAAATGCGGTAAGGTATATGGAAACATAGTTAGTGCTGCTTTTCATTTGCAGCTTGAACACGGAATGAGCTTTCCCAGAGCTGATTTTGAAAAGGTATTAAATTACCGTATAAAGAAGATAAAAGCGGTTTTAAAAACCATTTTTAACCTTGTTACATTTGCTTCCATAATCATTATAAAGGTCATATCTTATCCCGGTCATGTGGTTTACAGGAGGTTACAATGATGAAATTCAATGTAAGCAAAATTATTAAAGATTGCCTGGATAACAATGGATTAGCAATTAGTCTGGAGGGTGCATATCCGCCAATACAGATGCTAAGACAGATGTATGATGAAATTAAAGATTTTATAAGAAAAAATTATAAATGGAGTTTCACAATTCACAAAAATGAAAGAAGGCGAAGCATTTACATCTCTCATCATTCTGTATATGAAATACGCTTAGAACCTTCGTATGACTATGTTCGTGGATTCAGTATGGAAAAACGAAAAAGAATTGATGAATACTTAATTGATGAAGGAGAGCAGAAGAATGAAGAAAATCATTAAAAAACTAAAATCTCTTATTAAAAAATCCATCATAGCGGTTATTACTTTAGTGATTGGAGTTATTTTAGGAAATGTTTTAGCGGAAATATGGGACCTTATATTTGTTTCTCTAATGAAAAAGGATGCGTATTTCCTTGCAAGCATTGTCTTATGGTTTCCTGGAATATTGCTTGGCGGCGTGGTTGGTTTTATGACATATGAGCATAAAAAGATAAAACGCCGAAAAGAGTTTTATAAATTTCTGAATGAAGCTGAAAAACTTGAATGTGAAATAGCAAAGGAGAGTGTAAATAGTGAACAGATACAAGAATAAATTTGCGGTGGCTCTGGCACAGCTTGGGAAGAAACAGGTTGACCTACTTTATGAAGTGCAACGGAGGGGTTATCCAAGACTTAATCAGCAACAGCTCAGTGCTTATGCAAGAGGTGCTACTGTTGGTCCTCAAGCTGATGCAGTGCTTAAGCTTTGCGATATGATTATTGAAGAATGGAAACATCCGAACGGAAGAAGGCAGGCACAATGAGAGGAAAAAAACCTACATACAATCAAAAAAAGCGAATTAAAAAGCTTGGTCTGAATTATGAAAACTGGCTTGTAGTCAGAGACAACAATGATGAATTTGTTATAAAACACAGGCTTACAGGGACAATCAGAAGAGCTTCGGCGGAGTTGGCGAGGTGAACGATTTGTATAAATCTCCTATAGATATGATGATGTCAAAAACTGTGCACGAAATTCAAACACAACAGGAAGAACACATATTAAGAGCTGTTTTAAATGCTGGCATCAATGTTGATAAAGAAGAGCTTATAAAGGCTTTGCAATATGACAGAGGGCAATATGATAAAGGTTATGCTGATGGGGTTAGAGAGTTTGCGGAAAGGTTGGAAAGAGTGATTTCAATTAGTGCTGCACAAAAGCCTTGTTTTGACAACCTTGTAGAAGAAATGGCGGGTGATGTGCATGGAACTTAAAAATTGCAACAAGAAAGAGCTTATGTATATTATAGAGAAATATGTCAATCCGCATCATTTAAAAGCTATTTTGTTGAATATTGAATATATGAGGATAAAAGCTAACCATGAGGAATTTAACAAATGGTTAGAACGACAGAAAGAAATTCGCAAGAAAATATCAGAACTCAGAGAGCCTTATATGAATGATAAAAAAAGATATGTTGTCCCTAAAAGTGTTCAAAAGCAGATTGATTTGCTTGAAGACGAAGACTATGAGCTCACTGTGAAATGTGCCAGAAAATTGGGGGTGCGTGTGAAATGACAACCCCTCAGTCAGCTACGCTGACAGCTCCCCTTACACAGTGGAGCCTTTGCGTTGCGGTGATGGAAAGGAAGTGATAATGTGACATATCTGACAACAAGTGAGGTTGCAGAGCTTGCAGGATGTGGTATAGCTACAGTTAAACGAAAAGCTTTATCCGGGAAACTGATTGCTATTGAAGAAATGTGTGAAAATAATAGAAAACAGTATTTATTTCCTGTTGATTCACTTCCGCAAGGTATAAAAAACAAATATTATACCCGTCTTAAAGCTGAAACATCTTCCTTAGCTCCTGCTCCGGCGAAGAAAATGGAAGAATTCAGCGAAAAAGAAAGAGAGCAAATCAAGTTATGGGTTGATATTTTGGAACGGTGGCAAAGCTCAAGAAATTGTTGGAGCGGTAACAAGGCAGAAGCGGATGCGCACTTTATAAGCATGATTAAGCTTGAAAAAGGTGAATTTTTTGCAATAAGCTTAAAGACCTTATACCGAAAATGGGAGGCTTACAAAAACGGTGATTTGGAAGGTCTTACCGAAAGAAGAGGCGGAAGCAACAAAGGGAAAAGTTCTATTCCCGGAGAGGTTTGGGATTATTTTGTTTTTCTCTATCTGGATGAAAGGCAGCTTCCTAAAAAGCAATGTTATGAATTAGCTCTTGAGTGGGCGAAAGAAAACTGCCCGGAACATGTTCCCGATATGCCAAGCTACATCACTTTTTTAAGACGGATTGAAAAAGAGATTCCAAAGGCAGTTGATATTGCCGGGCGATTTGGAGACAAGGCATGTGCTGACCGTGCAGCTCCATACATAACAAGAATATATGACACTCTGATGCCGAATGACTACTGGATAGCTGATAACCACACGCTTGATGTTATATCAAAATATGATGGCAGCGAAACAACGCACCGTTTGCATCTGACAGCGTTTATTGATGCCAGAAGCGGTGTGATGGTTGGATGGAATCTGACGGACAATCCCTGCAGTGCAAGCACGATACTTGCTTTAAGAAAGGCAATACTCAGATTTGGTATTCCGAAAAAGGTATATTTTGATAACGGATCCGAATTTTTGACTCACGACATTGCCGGCAGAGGACACCGAAAGAGAAAAAGCCAGGAAGGACTTATTGAGCCTCCGCCGATATTTGTGCGGCTTGGAATTGAAATGACAAATGCCATAGTTAAAAATGCGAAGGCAAAACCGATTGAGAGAACTTTCAGCACATTTAAAGGCACAATAAGCAGGCTCTTTGAAACCTTTTGCGGAGGTAATGTTCTGGAACGCCCGGAAAACCTTAAGCTTACACTAAAAAATGGCAAAATACCAACAGACAGCAGTTTGAGTACTCAGATTGATGAACTTATTGACGGAGTTTACAATGTGGGAGCATATGGCGGCCAGGTTGCAAAGGACAGAGGAAAAAGAAGAATTGATGTGTGGAATGAATACATAGAAGCCATCAGAAAGCCTAAAAATGAGGATGATTTGAACTTAATGCTAATGAGAAGCACTCGTGTTCAGACCGTTAAAAGAAACGGTGTATGCCTTAATATTTCGGGTGAGAAGCTTGAGTATTGGGATGAAAACACATGGAAGCTCCTGGGCGAAAAAGTGTATGTAAGATATGATCCCGAAAATCTTAACGAGGTCAGAATTTATGAGGCAGAGACAGACAAGTTTATTTGTGTGCTTCCGCTTAGCCTGGAAACATCTATTCTCTTCGATGCAGACAACAGTGATGTTGCTCTGGCACAGCAGAAGGTAAGAAAAGCACACAAGGCTATCAAGGCAAGCCTTAAGGAATATAAAACAAAGCTTCCTGCAGCACAAAGAATTGATATGCTTGATATGCAGCTCAGGAAAGCTCACAGCGGAAAAGCAGAGTTTTATATTAAAGAGCCTGCAGTTGTGGTTCCTGTTCTCTCCGGCGAAGATACAGAAAGACAGCTCAAAGCGGTTGGCGGAGAAAGCAGTGCAGTTGTAATTGATATTAATAAAATGAACAGAAATGCTCAAAAGAGGAGGTAAATATAATGGGTAAATACAGTAATGAACAGAAAAAAGAAATATTAAGAAAGCTTGATAATCTTGCTGAAGAACTGGGAAGTATGAGTAAGACAACTGAATTTACGGGGGTATCGTCTTCTGTTATATCATCACTCAAAAGCGGTAAATACAAAGGTGATGAAGATGGTATGTACGAAAAGATTGAGGCATATTTCGAAGCAAGAGAAAATGCTGAGATGGTTGGAATTGATTCGGAAAACTATGTGCCAACATCTATTAGCGAAAATGTGTATGCCAATATCAAAAACTGTCAGCTCAAGGGCGGTCTTGCAGTAGCTTGTGGTGATGCAGGTGTGGGTAAAACAAAAGCGGCACAGAAATTTGCCGGAGATAATCCGAACCATTGTATTTTAATTACTGCAAATCCCTGTGTAAAAGGTATAAAAAGTATTTTAAAATGTCTTTGTGAAAAGCTTTCCATAAGTGAAAAATCCATTGATGAAATGTGGTTTGCTATTGCCGGCAAGCTCAGAGACAAGATGGTAATTGTTATTGATGAAGCACAGCACTTACCTATTAAAACCATTGAGGCCTTAAGAGCTTTCTCTGATTACTTCAACGATAAGGGGCAGACACTTGGAATTATATTTGTTGGAAACAATGAAACGGTTCATAATTTCAGAGGCGGAAAAAGAGCTGATTTTGCGCAGATTATAAACCGTACCAAGCAGAACCGACAGTATTATACAACTCAAATCACAAAGAAAGATGTTGAAAAGCTGTTCCCGGTGTTTGTGGGCAGAGAAAAAGAAATTGATTTTCTTCATGCCATAGCTCAGAGCAAGCAGGCTCTCAGAGGGGCAAGTAATTTATATGGCCAGGCAAGAGACAACGGAAATATTACATACGAAGGTCTTGTTGCTATGGCGAAGCATATGGAAATGGAGATATAACACCTCATCCGTCTCAGCTACGCTGAGCCACCTTCCCCTCAAAGGGGAAGGCTTACGGAATCTGTAAAAATATTACGAAAATAAGGAAAGTATTACGGAGGTAAAGAAAAATGTACGAAATAAGCAGAAAAACTACAAAAACAGGAGCTCTTACTCTTACAAAAGAGATAAGACACAAAATGGGTATTAAGCCGGGGCAGGTTGTTGATGTTACGGTGAATGATGATTTAAGTGTAACAATCAGAAAGCATACTGCTTCCTGCCATGTATGCGGAAGTATTGAAAATGTAAAGAATTTCAAAAACTTTGAAATTTGTGAGAGCTGCAGGAAGGAGATGTCTATAGATGGATAAAGAAAAACTTGCCACAATAAAAGATGATGCCGAAATTATGGCGAAGGTAAATAAACTCTGCCGGATTAAGCAGCAGATTGATGAGCTGAAAAAAGAAGCAGAAGAAATAGAAGGATATTTCCTAACTCTGGCAGAGGATGCTCTGGCAGACACTAAAGTAAAGTCAGTTAAATATCCGGGAGCTGCAGGAAATCTTATTAATGCTTCTTTTACAACCACAACAAAGGTTATGTATCCAACCGTATTAAAAGAGCTTCTGGGTGATGCATATAAAGATGTTGTCAAAGAAGAAACTACATACAAGCTCACAGAACCGGGGAAAAGGATGCTTGCCGGAATTTACCTGAGACAATATACTCAGACTACCGTGCAGAAGATTATCAATGAAATTACTGATGATTTCGACAAAAGAAAAGCACTTATGAAAAAATGCCGGGGCATAAAATTTGATACCGATAAAAAAGCACTTATGGCAATTGCAGGGTTATCTGAAGAAGATGCCGAACACTACGCATATTTTATTTCTGAGGCTGCCTGTTGGGAACAGTTTGCAAAGCTTATAAGCATAAGCAAGTACAAAGATAACATTGAGCTTGCCATCGAAAAAATAGATGCTGCAGTTGTGGCAACCGAAACACCAAAGGTTGAAGTGTGCTATGAGTGATTATGTGAAAGCGATATATGCTTTAGCTAATAAGCTTGGCTTATGTGATAAGATGTCTCCCAAAGAGGATGAGCTTCACGCCATAGTGTATAGAGTAAGCGGAAAAGACAGTGTGAAAAAGCTTACCAATGCAGAGTCAAAAAATGTGCTCCGGGAGCTTGACAAGCTCCGGACAGATAAAATATCAAAGGCACAACACAAAAAAGCCTGGGCGCTATTTTATCAACTCAAGGAGTTATCTCCCGGAACTGCTGCAGACGGTGAAAGGATGGCAGGAATAGTTTTGAAGGTATGCGGTAAAAAAGTGAAACCGCAAAAACCACTCCAATATCTTGACAGCTCTGAGGCTGAAAAGCTTATTGAAGAGATAAAAAGGTACATAAGGAGTGCGGAAAGAAAAAGCATGAGGTGATGGCAATGCTTAAACCCGAAGATATTATTTTGGATGAGTTGCCGGAAGTGTATCAACATCTGGCGAAGCTTATAGGCATAGAAAATATGCTTAAGGTTGCCGAAGCTTTCGGAGGTGGCGAAAGCATATATTTTCCGAAGCTTGAAGCAATACACAGGCCTGCCAGAGATAAAAAGATAATAGCGGAATTTAACGGGTATAATTTTAAAAAATTAGCTAAAAAATACGGATTATCTGAAATCAGAATAAGGTCGATAGTTAAAGATGTTATCGACCTTGAGAGAAACAAACCTGGTCCCGGACAGCTTACTATATTTGATTTAATGAAATGATTTAAAAGAGTTTTGAAATCGTTTAATTACGGTTTTAAAACTCTTTTTTCGCGTTTCACAAAAACATTTTACTATTTTAGTTTATATATATAATGGTAAGATTAAGGCAAGAAATACGGAAGGAGCTTTGAATATGGCAAGCAATATTATGGAGGGTGTAATAACATCAGTTATATGTTTGGGTATTACTACATTGGTGGGTGTTATTGGATATTTTCTTAAGCAGACAATGGGAAGAATGGCGGCAGCCGAAAAAGAGATAAAAGAAATAAGGCAGACCTATGAACCTGTTAAATCACATGAAAAGGATATGGAAAAAATCAACGAAAAGCTGGAATCAATAGATTTGGAAGTAAAGGGCTTCAAAAATGTTTTTCTTGAAAAAGAAGATTTTATCCGAAGCATGGCTGAAATAAATCACAAATTTGACCGAATGGATGATAAGCTCGACAGACTTATTTCCCTGATGAATAAGGAGGCAAAATAAATGGATAAGGAAACACTTTTACAGAAAGCATCTTCGGCATCATTCAAAAAAACAAACGGATTGGTGCTAAGAACAATAAATATCTTAAGAGAAAGGTACAACAAACTTGATGTTGTGCAGGATGTTCTTGAAGACTCCGGAACGGACATTAGTTCCTTTATTGATTCGGTGAACTTCCTGAGCATGGAAGGATACATTCAGCTCCGCAAAATAGACGGACATGAAATTGCAGATATTGCAGATACCTCATACAAGGATTTGGAGGCTAAGGTAACCGGCAAGGGCGTGAGACTTCTTGCAGGCAATATAATTGACGGAATGATTGAGGTGTAGGATGTGAGTAAGAAAAACAGAAAATGCTCTAAAATAGACAGGATGCCCCTTAAGGTTAAGGACACTGTTGAACAGATGATGCTTAATCCTACAATCACATATCGTGAGATTGCAGAGTTTATCAGAAAAAAAGGATATGAGATTTCCCTTTCGTCAGTTCAGAGACACGCTGCCAATTTGAATGAATCAGCATCAACGCTAAGAATGGCACAGGAAAACTTCAGAGTGATAATGGAAGAGATTGAAAAGTACCCTAACCTTGACACGACGGAGGGCATTATAAGACTACTCTCTAATCACACAATGGAAGCTATAAACAATCTTCCGGAGGAAAGATGGAAGGATTTAGATCCATTAAAGCTTATGAGAGAGGCAACAGCACTTACCAGAGCTGCAGCATACAAGTCGAAAATAGATGTTGATACACAATCAAGTCTGGATAAGGGATTTGAATATGTTAAGGATATGATATTTGAAACTATGCAGGCAGAAAACCCCAGACTATATGAACAGGTCAGCAGGTTTATTGCCAAGAAGCAGAAGGAGCTTTCAGAATGATTTGGATGTATGCAATTTGTGTGTGCGGCGGTGAGGAATCAAATGTTTGTGCCGCTCTCAGAAAAGAAAATATAAAATGCCATTTGCCCCGGACAACGATAGCTGAAAGAAAAGGCGGAGCATGGCACAAAAAAGAAAAGCTTTTAATTCCGGGATATGTTTTCATTGAAAGCATTTTAACACCGGAAATTTATTACAAGGTAAAGGAAATGGCTCATGTCAGAGGATGGGTAGGAAAAGGACAGCCTTCACCCATGACGAGCGAAGATGCAGAATTTATTCTGCAGATGGCAAATAACGGTGAGGCAATACCAATGCTTACATTTGATTCACCGTATCTTAAAAAAGCAATTATCAGAAGTGTTGACAAAAGGCACTTCAGAATTAAAGCAACAATTATGGTGATGGGAAAAACTCATACTGTGACTTTTGGTTATTTAGGCTGAAAATCTTCTACAAGTTAATCCGGATTGATTCGTCTCCGAAAAGACAGTGGAAGTACATAATTTTAAAACGGATTTAAAATTTTTAAAAAGGAATAAATCCGAATGGCGAAGCATGACTTTTTTTGTTTACTTCCGGCTGTGCATCGGAAGCAAAAAGGGGTAAAAAATTACAGTTTTTAATAAAAATTCAAAAAATGCGGTGTCGGAATTGGTTCTGACACCGTTTAAATTCGTTAAAATGCCTTTAAAGTTTTTTTAAAAGATTTTATTGGCATTCTTTTTCGTTTGAAGAAAAAACAAGGCTTAAAATAGCGATTTTGAGGGTTGAGGGAATTAAAATCATCTACAAAATGACAATCCCTCAGTCTTTGCTACGCAAATCCAGCTCCCTTTACACAAGGGAGCCTAAAAAAAGGAGGTATAATCTTGATAAATTTTAAAAGAAACAGCATTAAAAATCTTGCAAGTGCTTTTAGAGAAAAACACACTGTATCAATCGAAAGAGATTATGCTTCTGAGATTGCAGATTATTTTGGAGCAAAACCAAAAAGAAAAACAGGCAATGATATTGACGGGTTAAATCACAACGGAAGGCTTGATGATATTTTAAGAGCTTTAAAAAGTGATGATAACTATCAGGATGTATTTACATCAAAGCAAAAAGAAACTATCAATATGTTTCGTGATGGCAAATTTAAACGACTTAACATCCTTGAAGGTTCTGTGCGTTCCGGAAAAACATGGGTGTCGTTGGAGCTGTTTCCTCTGATGGTTGCAACCAGGGACTACAGTGATAAGTTTTTGATGGTGGGAAAAACTCTTACTACTTTAAAAAGAAACTGCCTTGAGCCATTGCTTGAGATTGTGGGAGATGCAAATTTTTCTTTTTCAATATCTCAAAAAGAAGCTGAGCTCTTTGGCAGAAAGATATATCTTGAAGGTGCCGACAATATAACATCAGAAGATAAAATCAGAGGTATGACTCTTGCCGGAGCATACTGTGATGAAATAACGCTTCTGGATGAAAACTTCTTCCGCATGCTCCTTTCCCGTCTTTCTGTGGAAGGTGCTTTTCTTTTAGGCACAACAAACCCGGACAGACCTACTCACTGGTTTATGAGAGATTACATAAACAGAAAAGAAGAGCTTGACATGCTCATAATTAAGTATCTCATAGACGATAACACATTCCTTCCTGCAGAGTACATTGAGCAGATTAAAAAGGAATATGTGGGAGTATTTTATGACAGGTTTATTCTTGGTCTTTGGAAAGCTGCAGACGGAGTTGTATATCCTCTGTTTGCCAATAATCCTGAAAACTTTATATTAGAGAGCATAAATCCTCAGGATATTCAGTATGCGACCATAGGTGTTGACTTTGGCGGAAATGGTTCAGCTCACGCATTTGTTTTAAATGGATTTACAAAGGGCTTTAAAGAGCTTATAACCCTTGATGAATTCTATTTAAAAAAGGAAATATCCCCTAAAGAGCTTGAGGATGAATTTGTGAGATTTGTGAAAAAAGCAAAACAAAAATACAAGGTGTATGAGGTTTACTGCGACAGTGCAGAATCAACTCTTATAAAAGGTCTGGTAAGTGCAGCCATTAAAGCAAAGCTTGGTGTTTCGGTTATGAAAGCTAAAAAAGGTGCGATAATTGACCGAATACGCTTTTACAATATTCTTATGAGTACCGGAAGATATTATGTGCTTTCTCACTGTGAAAACATAATAGCTGCATACAAAGATGCAGAATGGAACTCCAAGGCTAAAGATAAAGACGAAAGACTTGATGATGGTTCGTTTAATATTGACAGCCTGGATGCTTGTGAATATTCAACCGAACCTTATATGGATACAATGATAGAAATCGGGTGATAAAATTGGTAAAGGAAATATTAAATAAGCTTGGATACAACTGCGACACTCTGATGCAGAGCCACATGGGAGTGTGGCAGAGCTGGTATGAGGGTTTTGTTAAAGATTTTCATATGTATAAAGTATACAACGGAAAGCAAATGGTTGGAAGAATAAGAGAATCGCTCCGTATGCCGAAGCGTGTGTGTGAGGACTGGGCGGATATGCTCTTAAATGAAAAGGTTGTAATAAATGTTGGTGATGAAGGTATCAATGAGCGCCTTAAGGCAGTTTTTACCTCCAATGATTTTTATGTTGAGGGTAACCGTCTAATCGAAAAAGCATTTGCTCTTGGAACCGCCGCTTTTGTTGAATATGCGGATGCAAAAGGTAATCCTGTTATTGACTACATACCCGGTGATATGATTTATCCCATAAGCTGGACCGGTACCAGAGTTACCGAATGTGCATTTGCATCACTTAAAAGCATAAACGGTGAGGAGGTTTATTACATAAACATTCACACCAAAAACAGTGCCGGTAATTATGTTATTCAGAACCGTCTGTTCAGAAAGAGTGACGGAAAAGAAATTGACATAAGTGGTATCGCAGAGGGAATATATGATACAGGCTCACCAAACAAAAGATTTCAAATTATCTGCCCCAATGTGGCAAATAATATTGAAAAACATACCCCTCTTGGTATTTCGGTTTTTGCAAATGCAATTGCCGAAATGCAGGGAATTGATTTGGTTTATGACAGTTATGTTAATGAATTCCGTCTTGGTAAGAAGAGAATAATGATTCCTGTTTCTGCACTGCAGACGGTTAAGGAAGAAAACGGAGAAGTAACACCTCTATTCGACTACAATGATACAGAATTCTACGCTTTGCCGGGAGTCGGTGCAGAGGAACAGACCATAAAAGAAATGAATATGGAGCTAAGAGGTCAGCCTCACAAGGAAGCTCTTCAGGTTCAGCTTAATCTCTTTTCCGATGCATGCGGCATGGGGGAAGGGCAATATGAATTTGAAAAAACAGGCGGTGTGAAAACCGCAAGAGAAGTTATAAGCGAAAACTCACAGCTTTTCAGAACCCTTAAAAAACACGAAATTGTTTTAAAGTCTGCTTTAATATCACTTGTTACAGCACTTCTTGAAATAATGAATATTAAAGAAGATGTTAAAACAGTAATTGAATTTGACGATAGTATCATTGAAGATACCGACACCGAATTTAACCGCAGACTGCAGATGGTATCTGTGGGAGCAATGAAGAACTGGGAGCTCAGAGCATGGCAGCTTAACGAAACCGAAGAAGAAGCAAAAAAAGCTCTTGAGGAAGCAGAAAAGGATAATATATTTGAGGAGTGATGAAGAATGATTACTCCCGATTGGCTCTCTAATGAGCTTAACATCCTACAGGTTCACAAGGAGCTACAGGAAAGCATTTTAAGGGATATTACCCGAAGAATTATAAAAACCGATTTTACGGTTACCGATACTGCAGCATGGCAAGCTGAAAAACTGCAGCAAAGCGGTATGCTCTATAAGGATATTCTAAAAGAAATATCCAAAGAGACCGGAAAGAGCCAGGAAGAAATAAACCGGGCATTTAAAGACGCTCACACAGAGGTTTTTAAATATGATGAGTCTGAGCTTGAAGCTGCAGGTGAGGATGCAAAAGAATTCAAGCATATGAGTCCGCAGATGAAAGCGGTTTTTACAGCTGCTCTTAAGAAGGCTTCCAAAGAGATAAAAAATTTAACCGGGACAACTGCAGTTACTTCTCAGAGTGCTTTTATAAGGGCTTGTGATTTGGCACACAATAAAATAGTATCCGGAGCATTTACCTATCAGGATGCAATAAAGGATGCTATTAAAACAGCTGCTAAAGAAGGTGTCACGATTGTTTATCCTTCGGGACATGTAAGCTCACTTGATGCAGCTGTGCGGCGTGCGGTTCTTAGCGGAGTTAATCAGACCACCGGAACATTAGTTAAAATGAGAGCTGAAGAAACAGGACACGACCTTATGCAGCTCTCAGCTCATTCCGGCGCCAGAGAGGACCATGCCGATTGGCAGGGAAAGATAGTTTCACTAAGCGGCAGAAAAGGTTATCTGACTTTAGCTGATATAGGCTATGGCGAAGTTACCGGGTTTATGGGAGCACACTGCAGGCATACCTGGTTTATTTTTTATGAAGGTATATCAAAGCCGGCATACACAAAAGAACAGCTTGAAAGCTTTAAAAATGAAACCGTTACATATGAAGGTGAAGTAATTCCCCTTCGTCAAGCTCTTGACAGACAGCGTGCTATGGAGCGTTCTATCAGACGAAGCAAGCAGGAGCTTGTTATGTTTGATGAAGCGGCAAAGAATTTAAAAAATGGTGATAAGCTTGCTATGCAGGTTGAATTTGAAAAAGCCGCAGTAAAACTGAAAGGAAAAGAAGCTAAGCTCAAGGATTTCTGTGATAAAACAGGCCTTAGACGAGACCGCTACCGTGAACAGGTATTTGCAACTCAGACAGAGAATGGTATTAAAAACTTTGGTAAGAGTGCAAGCCGGAAGGCGGTGCAAAGTGCAAGAAAAAGATACAATGAATTTGTATCTGTTGTTGGCAAAGAACATGCTCCTGCTACACTTGACAAATACTATGAGCTAAAGTACAATGATAAAGAATATTATAGATTTTTATCATTAGACTACAACAGAAAAAATTCTTTGCTCAAAAATGTGGATTTAGCCCTCCCAAGTGCTGATACTGCCACCGCTCATGAAGATAAGTTTGTTAAATATTTATTTAATCCAAATAACCCGATTGGCTTTGCTAAAGGTGAAAATTTTAGGAAAAGACTTGGTTATGATATAAATAATTGGCAAGAACTACAAAACGAACTTATTCAAAGAGCAACACAGTATCCGGCAAAATTCAAGGGCAGTACAGCATATGGCGATAAATATGAGCAGGCTATGATAATATATGGTAAAAAAGGAACACCAGCAAATGTGATTGCGAGTTGGTGTTTGGATGATGAAGGTATTCACCTTACTTCTGCTTATATTAAGGAGGTTAAAAAGTGAAAATCAAATTATA
>JAFSBJ010000152.1 GCA_017437345.1 Clostridia bacterium
ATTTTGTCATTCAAATGGTGGCAGGGTAAGAGGTCATGCTGCCATAGACATCGCGGCACCCGAAAATTTTGATGTTATTGCAGTAAAGGACGGAACTGTTAAGAAAACAGGCTTCGGTGATGCTAAAAACGGTTATTCCGGCTATGGTAATTTCATCGTTGTAGACCATGGAAACGGTCTTGTAACTCAGTATTCTCATCTTTATTCAATCTTTGTTTCCGAAGGGGACTATGTGTTTGCAGGTCAGATTATAGGTGGTGTGGGAACCACAGGCAACAGCACAGGAAATCACCTTGACTTTGCAGTAGAGCAGGATGGACAAAGGGTAGACCCTCTTACCTGCCTTGAAATGCACCCCAGGGTAAGATGCTTTGAAGAATGTGACAGACCATTCTTTATCGACACCCTCACCAAAAGAGGAATACAGCCCCCTGAAAATGATGAATATTATTTCTATGATTACTATTAATATATGAAATGTAAAAATGGTCCGGAGCGTAAAAGGCTGAAATAAATATAAGCTTTTTGTTGTTAATTGAATTTTGTGAATTTGAATATTATGTAGAAAAACATCGTGGTTTTCACGATGTTTTTCCTTTAATATAGCCTTTTACTATTGACAAATCCATTTTTCCTATTCCTTAAAAAAGATTTGTAAAAAACAGTTTTTTACAAATCTTTTATTCTACATTTTCCCGTATGGATTAACATGTACCATACAATGCTTGATTTCAGGAAAGCTTTCTTCTAAAAGGTCGTGAACCCTGTGAGCAATTTCGTGGGCATCTGTAAGGGATAAATCTCCGTCTGCCGAAAACTCCACATCCACATACATCTTAGAAGCAAAAAGTCTTGTTTTTAATTTGTTTACCTCAATAACTCCATCAACAGATTTAATGGTTTCAATAAGCTTTTTTTCTGTCTGTTCATCTGCTGCAGTATCTATCATACGGTTGCATGCTTCCATAAAAATATCAATCGCTACCTTAAGGATAAGGACACAAATGATAATACTCGCTATAGGGTCAAAAATGGGGAACCCTGCCATGCTAAGCCCGATACCAATAAGGGCTCCAACAGATGACAAAGCATCAGAGCGGTGATGCCAGGCATCTGCCATAAGTGCTGTGGAACTGAGCTTTTTTGCTCCACTTCTTGTATACCAGAACATCCATTCCTTTGTGACTATCGACAAAACAGCCGCTATAAGAGCTATAAATCCGATGCTTTCTTTGTTTTCATATGTCTTAAGCACTATTGTTTTTGCAGCATCCACCCCAATAGACAAACCGGTTATAAAAAGTGCCACAGATAAAAGAAATGATGCAACACACTCTATTCTCTCGTGACCGTATGGATGCTCCTTATCCGATGTTTTTTGTGATGCTTTTATACCAATCATAACAATTATTGTGCTTAAAACATCCGATGCAGAGTGAACAGCATCCGAAATCATTGCAGAGGAATTGGAAACAAATCCGGCAATAAATTTAAACAACGAAAGAATAATATTAATTATAATCGTCACAAATGAAATATGCATAGCAAGGTCTTTTTTCATTTAATAATCAGCTCCTGTCTGAAAAGCTTAACATCTATAATATATGTTTGTCAAGACTAACATGTTAAACTCATAAATGATGCGTTGTTTCATATAATATATATGGTGAATGTTATTTATGAAAATGAAAAAATGTCATATTGCAGGTTTCTTTTTTGTGCTTATCTTAGGCACTCTTTTGCATTTTACATATAATTTCTCCGGGCAAAATACAATTGTTTCATATTTTTCCGCAGTAAATGAAAGTGTCTGGGAGCATTTAAAGCTGATATTTTTTCCGGCTTTAATATTTTCTGTGGCAGAATATTTTGCCTATGAAACCCCCAGGGCTGATTTCTGGGCGGTAAAAATGACTTCAATCATATTAGCTATGTGTTTTATCGTTATATTTTTCTACACATATTCCGGAGTTCTCGGCTTTAATCTTGCAATTATAGATGTTTTAAGCTTTGTTATTGCAGATTTTATCCTGTTTTATTTAAGCTATAATATGCTGAAATCATCATTATCGGGAACAAAAGCTGACTCATTAAAGGCGGTAGCAGTTCTGCTGCTTTTTATTGTATGCTTTATTCTGTGGACAGATAATCCGCCTGATCTAGGAATCTTCTGGGGATAGTTATAAGCAGTGAAAAGTTAAGAACGAAGAGTTAAGAGAAAATGAAGAAATCCGCCCGTAAAGGCGGATTTCAACTATTTCTGTTCTCTTTTATCTCTTATCTCTTCACTTTTTAAAGTGTCGCAGCCATAACCGCTTTAATTGTATGCATTCTGTTTTCTGCTTCATCAAACACAATCGAGGCTTCGCTTTCAAATACCTCGTCTGTAACCTCCATGCAGTCAATTCCGAATTTATCGTGAATTTCTTTTCCGATAACGGTTTTTAAATCATGGAAAGCAGGCAGGCAATGCATAAATCTGCATTTTTCTCCGGCGTTTTTCATAAGCTCTGTGGTAACTCTGTAGGGAGTAAGCTCTTTTATTCTTTCTTCCCACACACTGTCCGGCTCGCCCATAGAAACCCACACATCTGTGTAGATAACATCAGCATTTTTAGTGGCTTCCATTGGGTTTTCAATAAATTCAAGAATAGCGCCGGTTTTATTTGCCACATCAAGACATTTATTAACAAGAGCCTCGTCAGGGAAATATTTCTTAGGTGCGCATGCCACAAAATGCATACCCATTTTAGCGCATCCAACCATCAGAGAATTACCCATATTATATCTGGCATCTCCCATATAAACAAGCTTTCTGCCTTTTAAAGAGCCAAAGTGTTCTTTAATCGTTAAAAAGTCTGCAAGAATCTGAGTGGGGTGGAATTCATTTGTAAGTCCGTTCCAAACTGGAACCCCCGCATATTTTGCAAGCTCTTCCACAATCTCCTGTCCAAATCCTCTGTATTCTATCCCGTCATACATTCTTCCCAGAACTCTTGCTGTGTCGGCAATGCTTTCCTTTTTGCCTATCTGTGAGCCTGAAGGGTCAAGATAAGTGGGGTGCATTCCCAAATCTGCTGCAGCAACTTCAAATGCACAGCGTGTGCGGGTGCTGGTTTTTTCAAATATAAGAGCAATGGATTTCCCTTCGCATATTCTGTGGGGAATTCCTTCTTTTTTCTTTTTCTTTAAATCTGAGGCAAGCTCAATAAGATAATTAATTTCTTCGGGTGTAAAATCAAGAAGCTTTAAAAAGCTTTTATTCTTTAAATTCATAAATCACACTTCCTTGCAAACTTTTTTAATAATTTCAATGGCTTTTTTCAGCACATCCATCGGAATATTCAGAGCAGGCAGGAGTCTTACCTTGTCTTTTGCTGTGAGACAAAGCACTCCTTCATCAATACATTTTTTAACAATATCTATAGCATGCTTTTTGGTTTTAATGCCTATCATAAGTCCCATTCCGGAAACTGATTCAATTCCTTCGCATCCGGAAAGTGTGTCAAATATGTATTTTGATTTTTCGTTTACATCACAAAGGAGATTTTCGTCAATTCTTTCCACAACGCTTACCCCGCCTGCACAGGCTATAGGGTTTCCGCCATAGGTGGAACCGTGGTCTCCAAAGCCTAAAACACTATCAACCTTTTTGGAAAGAATAGCCGCTCCCAAAGGCAGGCCTCCGCCAATGCCTTTTGCTGTGGTAACTATATCGGGCTCAATTCCAAAATTCATATAGGCATACATTTTCCCTGTTCTTCCGTTACCGGTCTGAACTTCGTCAACAATAAGAAGAATATCATTCTGCTTGCAGTAGCTATTTAGCTTTTCAACAAATTCCTTTTTAAGAGGAACAACACCGCCCTCACCCTGCACACATTCAATCATAACTGCGGCAATCTTTTTGTGAGCTGCAAGAGCCTCAAGCTCAAATATATCGTCCCCGGCATCAATATGGCAAAATCCCGGTGTCAGGGGCTGGAATAGCTCGTGGTAGTGATCCTGACCTGTGGCAGCAAGGGTTGTGAGGGTTCTTCCGTGGAAGCTGTTTCTTAAGCTGACAATTGTATAGCAGTCTGCGCCTTTTTTCTCTGCGGCATATTTTCTTGCAACCTTTATTGCACATTCATTTGCTTCAGCGCCGGAATTAGAGAAAAACACCTTGCTCATTCCGGTTTTCTCGCAAAGGAGCTTTGCAAGCTCTGCACAGGGGGATGTGTAGTAAAGATTAGACATATGCTGCACATTTCCAAGCTGCTTCGTTACAGCCTCAACCCATTTGTCATCAGATATACCAAAGCTTGTAACACCAATTCCCGAACCCATATCAATATATTCTTTTCCTGTTTCATCATAAACAAGAGAGCCTTTTCCTCTCACAATCTCCACAGGGAAGCGTGCATATGTTCCGGCTATATATTTTTTATCAATTTCTTTTATATTTGTCATAATATTTCCTCCGGACAGAGTGGATTTATTATTTGCCTGTTACCATAGTTCCGGCACCTTCGTCGGTAAGAAGCTCCATAAGAATTGAATGAGGAACTCTGCCATCCATAATAACAACATTTTTAACGCCTTTTTTAATGGCATCAACACAGCATTTAACCTTTGGTATCATACCTCCGGAAATTATTTTATCTTCATAAAGCTTTTCAGCATCCTGAACGGTAATATAAGGTATAAGGGTATCCGGATTATCTTTATCACGGAGAATTCCTTCAATATCTGTCATCATAATAAGTCTTTCAGCGCCAAGAGCACCTGCAATATATGCTGCTGCGGTGTCTCCGTTGATGTTGTAGGAATTACCTTCCTTATCACAGCCAACCGTTGAAATAACTGGAATATATCCTTTTTCAAGAAGGTCGGTAACGGGGTTAATGTGGATATTTGTGATTTCGCCAACATAGCCAAGTCGTTCATCCTTTATTTTAGCTTCAATAAGCATTCCGTCCATACCAGATATTCCCATGGCTTTTCCGCCATTCATTTCAAGCTTGTTAACAAGAGATTTGTTAACCTTTCCTGCAAGAACCATCTGCACAATGTCAATAGTTTCCTGATCGGTAACGCGAAGTCCGTCAACAAATTCCGGCTTTTTGCCAAGCTTATCCATAAGCTCACTTATTTCAGGACCTCCACCATGAACTAAAACAACCTTAACTCCAATAAGCCATAAAAGAACGATATCTTCCATAACTTGTTTTTTTAGTTCTTCATTAATCATTGCGTTGCCACCGTATTTAACAACAACAATTTTACCTGTGTATTTTTTTATATAGGGCAGTGCCTGTGTTAAAACCTCAGCACGCTCTGCATTTGAAAATTCATTATGCATTATATCTTCATTCCTTCCGGATTTAATTACAAAATCGCCTTGGCGATTTTGTACCTTACTTATTCACTCTTCACCATTACTTATTCTCTCAACATATCAGGTTCTGTAGTCACCATTGATTTTAACATAATCATATGTAAGATCGCATCCCCATGCACTGACTTTAATATCTCCATCACCGAGGCATACTGCAATCTCAATTTCATCTTCTAAAAGGATTTCCTTTGCTTTTTCTTCTGAAAAATCAACTCCGGCACCATTTTTGCAAACTTCAATTTCTCCTTTGCAGCTTTTAAATGAAACGCCAACCTTCGAGATGTCAACATCTGCTCCACTGTAGCCTATAGCACAAAGCACCCTGCCCCAGTTTGCATCGGCACCAAACATAGCCGCTTTTAAAAGTGATGAGCAAATAACTGATTTTGCCACAGTTTTTGCTGTCTTTTCATCATCAGCACCGCAAACTGAACATTCGAGAAGCTTTGTTGCTCCCTCGCCATCACCGGCAATCATTCTGCACAGATAAACATTAACAGCGTTAAGAGCTTTCATAAATTCGTCAAAATCTTTTCCTTCGGATGTAATTTCTTTATTACCTGCCATGCCATTTGCCAGAACAGTTACCATATCGTTTGTAGATGTGTCACCATCAATGCTTATCATATTAAATGTGTTTTTAATATCGCTTGAAAGAGCTTTTTGGAGCATTTGTGAGGAAATAGCCGCATCTGTTGTGATAAACACAAGCATCGTTGCCATATTGGGATGAATCATTCCGCTTCCCTTTGCAATTCCGCCTATATGACAGATTTTTCCGTCAATTTCAAATTCAAGGGCAATTTCTTTAAGCTTAGTATCTGTTGTCATTATTCCTTCTGCTGCATCACCGCTTCCATCCTTTGAAAGAAGCTTTTTAAGCTCAGGAATACCTTTCTCAATAGGTTCAATGTTTAATGGCTGACCAATAACTCCCGTTGATGCGACAACAACATCCTTAGAATCAATACCAAGAGCTTTTGCAGTTAAATCCGACATCTGCTCCGCGATTTCTATTCCATTTGCGTTGCAGGTGTTGGCGTTTCCGCTGTTGCATATAACAGCCTGAGCAAAACCGTCGGCAATGTGGTTTTTTGTAACGGTAAGAGGAGCTCCCTTAACAAGATTTGTTGTGTAGGTAGCAGCAGCGCTGGCCTTTTTTTCGCTGAAAATAAGGCTTATATCTTTTTTAGTGCGGTTTTTTCTTATTCCGCAATGAACTGCACTTGCTGTAAATCCTTTTGCGGCACAAACTCCGCCTTCTATAATTTTCATATCTGTTATCCTTTCGTATTAACCAATGTTAAGTCCTGATTTTTCATCAATTCCAAGAACAATATTCATATTCTGAATAGCTGCACCGGAAGCACCTTTTCCAAGGTTATCGTATCTTGCAACCAGAGTGAATCTGTCATCATTTCCGAAAACGCTTATCTGCATATCGTCTCTCATAGCAAAATCTCCTGCGGAAACAAATCCACCATCATCAGCATTTTCGCAAAACTTAACAATATCACCGGTGTAATAATTTTTGTAAATTTCTTTAATATCATTTAAGCTTGCCTTAGTTTCACTTTTGGAAAGAGGAATAACAACCTCCATACCTGCATAATATGAGGAAACAATAGGGCAAAAAACAGGGGCGTTGTTTATGCCTGTAAGCTTAATCATTTCGGGAAGATGCTTGTGGCTTTGAGATATTCCATACATCCTCGGTGCCAAAAGAGCGTCTTTTCTCTCAGGATTATCATAGTCTGCAATCATATTTTTTCCGCCGCCGGAATAGCCTGTCAGCGAAAAACAGCTAAGAGATGCATCTTTTGAAATAATTCCGGTGGAAACAAGTGGCTCTGTAAGAGCAATAAATCCGCTTGCATGACATCCCGGATTTGCAATCCTCTTTGAAGCTTTTATTTTTTCTCTTAAATTCTTTATTTCCGGAAATCCGTATGCCCAGCTGTCATTTGTGCGGTGAGCGGTGGATGTATCAATAATAACAGTATCAAGCCCCTTTGCCATCTCCACAGCTTCAATTGCCGCGCTGTCGGGCAAGCATAAAAAAGCAATATCACTTTCCTTTAAAGCTTCATATCTTGCATCGGGGTTTTTTCTTATTTCATCAGGAAGAATAATGAGGCTTAAATCTGATCTGTTGCCAAGTCTTTCATATATTCTTAAGCCTGTTGTACCTGCACTCCCGTCAATAAATACTTTTGTCATAAACAAACTGCACCTCTTTCTATACATTATAAAATGTATTTTATGCATAATTATGCATAGTTAAAGCGAAAATATGTTATAATTATACGGTTGGAAGGCGCATTTGTCAAGCGTTTTACTCTAATTTATGATAAAATATGCAAAATATATACAAAACCAAAATATAATTGTATAGTTTTTTTGCATATTGCCATTTAAAACCAGAAATACTGTGTGTATATAATATGTAGGAGATTATTTGAATTTGACTATAAAGTAAATATGTGGTAAAATACCTTATTACTTTATTATGAAAGGGGAGCACACAATGGGAAAAACATATCTTCTTGTGGTTTTGGGCATTCTTGTTGCAAAAATGCTTGGGTTTTTCCGTGACATAGTTTTTGCATCAACCTTTGGTGCAAATGCCTATACCGATATGTATTTTCAGATTTTCGGTCTTGTAAATCTTTTGTTTACGGGCGTTGGTGTTGCTCTTTCAACCCTTGTGATAAAAAATATCAATAAAATAAAACCTGCCGACACACAATTAAGAAAAAACTATGTTTCTTCGTTTATAACAAAAACAATTGCAGTTTCATTTCTTGTGATGTTTGTTCTTTATGCAATCTCTGGCCATCTTGTGCGTTTTCTTCTGCCGGGGCTTGATATATCCCTCTATAAAACTGCAAGCAGATTAATGCATATAATGCTTCCGTCTTTAGTGTTTGTTCTTGTTGCCTATGTTATATCCGGAGTGCTTCAGAATTGCGGTGTGTTTTTTGTCACATCCATAATGAGCCTTCCTTTTAACATTGCAATAATAGCATCACTTTTTGTCCCTGATGCAAATATAATAACTGTAGCCATTGTAACAACAATTGGCTGGTTTCTCCATATTGTAATTCAGCTTCCTTCATTCTATAAAAAAGGCTACCGCCTTTTTGGCTTCAAAAAGTCTCCGTCAGGTCTTGGCGGCAATGGGGAATTAATCTATATTTTCATATCAAATATGATGTTTCAGCTTTGCTTTACCATAGACAAAGCCTTTGCAAGCATAGAA
>JAFSBJ010000153.1 GCA_017437345.1 Clostridia bacterium
TAATGCCTTCTTAAACTGGAATGTAAACAGTATTGCTGTAAATGTAACAGCAATAATATCCGCAACAGGCTCTGCCATATAGACCGCCTGTGTCTTATCTGCCAAAAGGCTTGGCATAATGTAAATCAGAGGAAGGAGCAATATAAATTTTCGCACAACTGCAACCACCATGGAGTTTGCTGCTTTGCCAAGTGATGTAAAGGTCATCTGGCAGGCAATCTGTATGCCGAAGAGTCCTAGTCCGCCAAGGTATATTCTAAGCATTGGTGCTGCAAATTGTGAAAGGGTGCTATCTGATGTAAATATTTTAACAAAAACCTGAGGTGCTATCATAACCGCCGCCCAGAGTGCTATAGAATATGTGAGGCAAGTGATTAAAAGCAGACGGAAGGTTTTCTTAACTCTGGCCGCATTTTTAGCACCAAAGTTGTAGCTTGTAATCGGCTGAGCACCTTGTGCAATTCCCTGCAGAGGTAACATTGCAAACTGCATAACGCTTGTCATAATGGTCATAGCACCGACTGCAATATCGCCACCGTATTTAAGGAGAGAAGAATTAAAGCAAACGGAAATAACACTTTCGCTTGACTGCATAACAAACGCAGCTGTTCCAAGTGCGATGCAAGGCAGAATAATGTTTGAGCGAAGCTTTAGGTTTTCTTTCTTTATTTTTAGCTGTGTCTTTTTGCCGCAGAGGAAAGATATAATCCATACACAGGAAAGCATCTGGGAAATAATAGTTGCAAGTGCCGCGCCCTTTACACCCATCCGGAGGCCGAAAATGAATATAGGGTCAAGCACAATATTACATGCCGCACCGATGATAACAGAAATCATCGATATGGTGGTAAAGCCCTGTGCTGTGATAAATGTATTCATGCCCAGAGTCATCTGCACAAACAAAGTGCCGAGGGCATATATGCTCATATAATCGGTAGCATAGCCGATTGTGTTTTCACTTGCGCCAAAGGCAAGGAACAAGTCCTTATTCCAGATAAGCAAAACTGCTGTCAGGATAACTGACACAACAATCTGCAGACTAAAGCAGTTGCCAAGTGTCTTTTCGGCAGATTCGTTATCCTTTTCACCCATAAAGATAGACGCTCTGGGCGCACCGCCTGAGCTTACAAGAGCAGCAAAAGCCGCAACAAGCATAATAAGAGGCATACACACACCAACACCGGTAAGCGCCATACTTCCGTCACCGGGCATATGCCCTATGTATATGCGGTCAACTATATTGTAAAGCATATTGATAAGCTGTGCCACAACTGTCGGTATTGAAAGTCTGAACAAAAGCTTACCGATAGGCTCCTCTATCAAAAATTCTTTTTTGTTATCCATTTTTAAAACACCTTTTCTTTTATAATTAATTCATGCACACTCAATTTATCAAGATTTTTGTTTGTCCTTTATTTTTGACTAATTAAGTGAATTTTTTTGTTTAATTATACTATATATTCATAGGAATTTCAATAATGCCGATATAATCCATATATCCTTGTCTAACATTTTTCCGGCACTTTTCTAGCTAAAAACCCTAAAATGCATCAAAAATTAGCAATACGAAAGATGCGGGAATAGCAAAGGCCTTGAAGGATTTTAACCCCTCAAAGCCCTTATTTTATGCGGTTTCTACCGGCATCTTATTTTTTATGGTTTCTGCTTATTGGTTCTGTTGGAACCCTTCGAAAAGACACAGATTTCCCAAACCTATTTAGATAGCCTCGTTTAGTTTAAAGCATTATTGTCAATAGAAGATTTGAGCTTTGATATAAAGAGATTATCACAATCGCTTAGCTTATAATCTCTGCGGTAGATAAGAAGGTCACGATAGGTTGTGTTTGGAATTGAGCATGGAATCTGCACGATATTATGGGCATCTAAAAGCTCAGTATTGGGGATGGGAGTTGCAAGCATATAGGAATTTTTAATTCTTCTTAAAATATCAAACTGACTTCCCCGTTCATAGACATAGATTCTTTTGGGAACAGATACATTGAAATATATTTTATCGGCATTTTCCTTTTTATAAAAGGTTTCCATTTCATCAATTTCACCAAGTATCTTTTTGGCATATTCCAGAAATACTGCCCCATCTTTGGTGGGTACAATCCCCTTGGAGTTCTTTTGAATATCATTATTCCAAGAGATGCCTCAAGCTCTTTTATGGTTTTACTTAAGGTAGGCTGACCCATATACAGATTTTCTGCTGCCTTTGTTATTGAGGCTGTTTTTTCAATTTCTATAACATATTTAAAAATTTGAGTATTCAAGCTTATCACTCCCTGATAAGCTTACAGATCCTATTATGAAAATAGCGGTATAATGATTTTAAACATTATACCACTATTTATTTTTTATGGCAATATTTACTTAACTGTTATAACTCTTACTCTGCCACCGCGGTTTGTTGGTTTATCTGTGAAAACAGATATATTTGAATAGCTATCCCAGTTTTCAACGAATTCGGAAAGAGAAATAACGCTATAGTCATAGGCTCCTATGAGCTTGTAGACCACAACTTCATCAGAGAGAAGATATTTTGTTCCGTCTTTTAAACTAAGGCTACCAAAGGATGCATCTTTGAGCGACACCATACGGTTTGTGAGACGGGTAAAATTATCGGCTTTTGAGCCTGTTATGGCAGCTTTAACCATATTACCTTTTGCAATTCCCGGAAACGCTCCGCCGCTATAGCTGAATCTGTTTCCTGCAACATCCACTGTATAGGAGCCATTAGAGGATGTGGCTGTGATATTTGAATTTGCCGAAACAATGACACCATAGGAAAATGCATCGCCGGTTACATCCTTTAAGATAAGCTCGGTTATCATTCCATTCTCGCTTTTTTCATAGAGAATATCTGATGGTCCAACCGAGATACCGTCTAATCTCTGGAGATAAATTGATTTATAAACGCTGGGGTCGTCTGCCTGATTAAAGCCCACATCTAAAATCTTAACATCGGATGATATTTTCTTTGAGCCAAGCATATTAGCTGAGGCGTTTATTTCTCCTGAGGTTTTGCCGGGGGCTGTGATGTGAGAAAGCTTTGATTTTGTGCCTTCAAGCTTTACCGACATCACTCTGTTGAGCCAGCTTGAATAATCGCTATCGGTGGCTAAATCGACCTTTGTGCCATCGGCAAGAACGATGGATGCATATTTTGAGGTGTAGCTATCGCCATTTGAATTTGTAAATTCTTTGGTGCCTGTGGCAACAAGATAGCCTGCGATATCGCCGCTTGATGCACTATAGCTATGAGCAATTTTTCCGTTTCTGCCAAGACAAAGAACAACAAGCTCGCCATAGGCACAATCAACAAAGGACACATCTGCGCTCTCTAAGGTATAGTCCTTACCCGAAACTCTGACTGTTTCGGGGGCATCCTTTGAAGGAGATGCACTTTCTAAAACGCCTGTTACTTTATTATTATAAACATAGGCTGTGTTAAGAGCGGGGCTATAGTAGAGAATGTCGTTTTCAAAAAGCTGAGCTGATGTTACCTCGGAGCCATTTTTCATTATTTTGCTGGAAGCTGATGCACCTGAAATCTGAGCATACCAACCTGATGGAGAAACAACTCTGAAGGGACCTTCCAAAGAGGAAGAACTGATGTGGATATATTTTACTCTCTTTGCATCATCATAGCTTATATAGGCTGTGTCGCCTGTGGCAATCTCGGATATTGCCTGAGAAAAGCTTGTTTTTGCTCCGGACATATAGACTGTGGTTCCTTCTGCAACAGAAAGTGCATTGGTGCCATTTTCTGATTTAAGAAGTAGTCCGCCTGGAACTGCTGAAACGATAATACTTTCGCTATAGAGTGAGGAAGCTTTATTAAACATCTGAACCTTTGAGGAATATATGAGAAGCTCGCCTGATTTTCCTATGATGGAATCATCAAAGGATGCTTCATCTATGGAAAATGTGCCTTCGCTTGTTAAAACCTTTCCGGAAGGAACTGAGGTGGACTGAGCATTGGTGGCAATTATAACTGCATCGTCATAATAGCTATAGCCTATCTGCTCAATACCTTTAACAGAGCCTTGCTTATTTGTGGCAAGAAGGGCATTGTAGATTATGGATGCGGCTTCATCCATCGTGAGGGAATCGTGGGCATTTTTATTTATTCCTGTGCTTATGCCTTTGGATTTTGCAATTGATATCTGGCTTGATGGCCAGTCGGAAAAATCCGCATCGGAATAGCCAAGAATCCTTAAGGCGGCATCGAGAGCTTCCGCAAAGCTTACAGCCTTTTCGGGATAGAAAAGGGAATCGGAATAGGCACTCATAAATTTATTTTCTGCCGCAAGCTTAACATAGGGCGACATCGGGTTGGAGGCTGTGCAATCGGCAAAAACAGAGAGCTTTGAGCCTGTGGACACACGGTTTCTAAGAGTTGACGACATAACTGCCATCTTGGCAAATTCGCCCCTTGCGGCAGGCTGGGCGCCATTTACAGCAGATGAATACTGCTGAGGGATTGCGCCAAGAGCTTTAAGGAGAGCATATGACGACTCAGAAGATGATACTTCGCTTTCTGCACCGCTGTCTATGGTTTGTGACGAGAATGTTTTACTTCCCACAACATCTGCCACGCCACCATCTCTTCCGAGAAGAAGAACGATATTATCACCCTTGGTGTAGCCGCCGGATGAAAGCTTTCTGAATGCTATGGGGGATTCTATTTTATACTGTTTTCCGCCAACGGTAACCGTTTCAGGAGAATCCATATTGGGAGCTGCAGCTAAATAGGTTCCGCTTACCTTTTTGTTATATACAAAAACTGTGGAAAGAGAATCGCTTATATAGATTATATCATTTATTTTTACATTCGAAAGCGACGAGGTGCTTCCATTTTTGATTATTGAATAGGTTGAGCAGTCTTTTGATGTTGGGATGGTAGCATCTTTGGTTACTGTGTGGGGCCCGTCAAAATCGGATTTTCCCGATATGAGATAGTCGATGCCTCCCCTGCTGTCTTTTCCCACTATTATAACATCACCTGCAGAAATGCTTGTTTTAAGAGCGGCAAAGTTTATTTTTCTGGTTCCGTCATAGCTTAAGGTTCCGTCGTCGCAATCAAGGGTAAGGCTGCCCTTTGAGCCTATGAGGGAAACAAAGTCGCTTCCTGCGGCTGTTACAGAATATCTGTCGGCTCTGCCATCATTTTTTATAAGGGTTATAAGCTTTCCTTCTGAATCTACAACAGCACTACCCTTGTAGCCCACAAGAGCATTATCAAAGCCTGAATCTATGGTATATTCACCGCTTGTGGTAAACACTTTTCCTGGAGAAACAGAGGCATCTTCGTCATTTGTGGCAATGATGATGGTGTCTTCTGTTATTTTATAATCTATTGATTCAATATAGTTGGAGTTGCTTCCCTTTTTATTGGTTAAAAGCATATTTTTAAAGATAACTGCAACATCAAGGCGGGAAAGAAGGTCGTCGGCAGATTTGGAAATACCTTCTCCAAGCTTTAAGCTCTGAGCCATGCCTAGCTGACCTTCGGGATAGGAAAAGCCAAAATCTGCGTCGGTGTAGCCAAGAAGCCGCAGTGCAATTGTTACAGCCTGAGCATAGCTTATATAGTCATCGGGGCCAAAGAGACCGTTTGAATAGCCTTCGATTATTCCATTTTCTGCCGCAACCCTGACATAGGGTGCTGCCCAGTGACTTGCTGTGCAATCGGTGAAAACAGATATTTTTGAATTAAGAGAAAGCTTATTTTTATATTCCGACAAAAGAACTGCCATCTTGGCAAATTCGCTTCTTTTAACCAGGTCATTTTCTCTTAAATCACCATTTGGGTCGCCCTGGATAACACCAAGGGACTGAAGGATTTTCATGGAATCATCCGCACTTTGCGAAGCAAGGACAAAAGATGAACTTAAAACAAGCGAAACGCAAAGCAGAAGTGATATTATTTTTTTCATCTGAAATCGCCTCCTTTATTAATCGTATCTTAGTGCATCTATTGGGTTAAGTCGTGCGGCTTTTTTTGCCGGGAAATAGCCAAAGGCTATACCGATGAGAGCAGATACTGTGAATGAAATAAATATTGACATAAATGATATTGCCGGCTTCATATCCATTATTGCTCCCACAACATAAGAGCCTATGATGCCAAGACCTATGCCTATGACACCACCTAAGCAGCTTACTGTTATTGCTTCAACAACAAACTGACTCATTATATCCCAGGGGGTTGCGCCAAGGGATTTTCGTATGCCGATTTCTCTTGTTCTTTCGGTTACGGATACCAGCATTATATTCATAATTCCTATTCCGCCAACAAGAAGCGACACTCCGGCTATGCAGGCAAGCATAAGTGACATGGTGCCTGTCATTTCGTTTATGGTGTCTATCATTTCACTCATATTTGACACTCTATAGGCATTTTCAGAGGCAAAAACCTTGAAAAGATACTTTTCTATAACCTCCTGAGCTTCTGAGGAAACCTCTTTTGATGCGGCATTAAAGATATAGGTGCCGCGGCTGAAGCCTGAGGTTATTTTCTGAGCCATTGTGTAGGGAATAAGGATAATATCATCGGCGCTTGCCTCCTGGCTGTCGGCTGTTTCGTCGATAACGCCCACAACATCAAAGGTTATGCCATTTATTTTAAGGCTTTGCCCTATGGCATTTTTACTGCCGAAAAGCTCCTTGGCAATATAGGTTCCGATGACGCAGTTTCTCAGACGATATTCACTATCGGCAAACTGCAGTCCTCTTCCATAGAGAATTTCCATGCCTTTGATGTCGGCATAGTATTCATTTACGCCTGCAAGAGTGGTGGGATTAACATTCAGCGAGCCATTTTTGGCTGTGGTATTCATAAGATTTATGCTTGGTGACATGGATTTTAAAAGACGGGGATTATCGTTTACTAAATCCTGCATATCATCTATTGAAACGCTTCGGTTGCCGCCCCTTCCCATAACTGAAACATTGATGGTGGTGGAACCCATTTTTTCAAACTGAGCAACAAGGTCACTTGTTACCCCGTTTACAAGGCTTACGATAATTATTACTGCGGCAACACCGATGATTATGCCAAGCATCGTGAGGATTGCACGCATTTTAGAGCCTGAAAGGCTTTTGAGGGCAAGGCTGAAGGCTTGCTTCAGATTCATTCTTCGTCACCCTCCTTTGTCTGGTCGGACACAATTTTTCCATCCTGGATGCGGACAACTCTTTTTATCTGAGCTGCAATTTCATTATCATGGGTTATAAGGACGATGGTTGTGCCTTCGTTATTGAGTCTTTTGAGAAATTCCAAAACCTCTTTGCCTGTTTTGGAATCGAGGGCGCCTGTGGGCTCATCGGCTAAAATAACGGGAGGATTTCCCGCAAGAGCACGGGCGATTGACACCCTCTGCTGCTGACCGCCGGAGAGCTGAGAGGGAAACTTTGAGGCTCTGTCGGCAAGACCTACTCTATCCAGAGCGGTCATCGCCATTTCCCTTCTTTGCTTTGCTTTTATGCCCTTATAAAGAAGGGGAAGCTCAACATTTTCAAGAACATTAAGCTTTGGAATAAGATTATACTGCTGAAAAACAAAGCCCAATTCACGATTGCGGATGTGGGCAAGCTCTTTTTCGCCAAGCTCGCTTACATCATTTCCATTTAGAAAATATTTGCCGCTTGTGGGAATATCGAGGCAGCCTATTATGTTCATACAGGTGGATTTTCCGGAGCCTGATGAACCGACTATGGCAACGAATTCGCCCTTTTCAACAAAGAGAGAAACTCCGTCGAGGGCTCTGATTTCGCTGTCACCGTCGGAATATATTTTATATATATCTTTTAATTCTATCATAGCAAATTCCTTTTAGCCACAGTTTTGAGCTGTGGCATTATATTTTAAAACTTATCTTGAACCAAAATTACGATTGGTGGAGCCTGAGCGATTATTTGAGCCGCCGAAGCTTCTGTTGCCGCCCATACCACCCATTCCACCCATAGCGGGCATTCCGCCCATTTGTGGCATACCATTCATGCCCTGGTTGGAGTTGACATTTGAGGTTACATCAGGAAGAAGAACCTTATCTCCTTCGGAAAGACCTCTTTTAATTTCTATAAAGCTTTCATCAGAGAGACCTGTTTCA
>JAFSBJ010000154.1 GCA_017437345.1 Clostridia bacterium
AAAAAGCCGCTGCTGAAAAAGCTGCTGCTGAAAAAGCCGCTGCCGAAAAAGCCGCCGCTGAAAAGGCTGCTGCTGAAAAGGCCGCTGCTGAAAAGGCTGCTGCTGAAAAGGCCGCTGCTGAAAAGGCTGCTGCTGAAAAGGCTGCTGCTGAAAAGGCTGCTGTTGAAAAGGCTGCCGCTGAAAAAGCTACTGATAAAAAGAATAAATCAAAAGCTAAGCCGGTTTTAATAACATTATGTATTCTGCTTGTTCTTGCTGTATTGTCTTTTGGTGCTTATTATTACATAGACAACTACGGTCTTCCTTTTGATTTTTCAATTGAAACATCTGAAAAAACAGGAGATTCATCTGCAGATTCAGATTCTTTGATTGAATCCGACGGAGACGAAGCTATCTATAATAAAGCAAAGGAAAGCTTTGCATCAGGTGACTATTATGCTGCCTATAATGGCTTTGTTAAGATTGCTTCACATGCCGATTCAAAAGAATACCTTGCAGAAATTGCTTCAAATATGTCACGCCTTTTCTCTGCCGGCTATAATCACACAGTTGTTGCAAAATCCGATGGAACAGCTATTGCTGCGGGAAACAGTATCCGCAATAAGCTGGGTGTTTCATCCTGGACAGATGTTGCAGAGGTTTCGGCAAGAGGAAATCATTCTGTTGGTTTAAAAACAGATGGAACTCTTTTATTTGCCGGTTCAAATAATAAAGGACAGTGCAATTTTGCAGGAATTTCAGGTGTAAAAGCAGTTTCTGCCGGAGCTGAACACACAATTCTACTTTTAAATAATGGTAGTGTTACTGCAGTTGGTGGCAATACCGACGGTCAGTGCAATGTTTCATCCTGGACAAACATCGTATCAATTGCCGCCGGAGGAGCTCACAGTGTTGCTCTGAGAGACGACGGAACAGTTGTTGCCGTAGGAAATAACAGCTATGGTCAGTGTGATGTTTCATCCTGGACAAATATTGTTCAGATAAGCGCAGGCGACTGGTACACAGTGGGCCTTAAATCAGATGGAACAGTTGTCACAGCAGGAAACAATTCCAATGGTCAGTGCGATGTTGCATCGTGGGAAGATATTGTTTATGTGTCTGCAGGTTTGTGGCACACACTTGGTCTTAAATCCGACGGAACAGTTGTTGCAGCAGGTTCAAATGATTTTGGTGAATGTGATGTTTCAGCTCTTAAAAATATAGTGTCGGTTGATGCCGGTGGATACCATTTTACCACAGCACTCACATCCGATGGTGAAATTATTACTATTGGAAACAATGGCGATGGACAGCATATAAATATAAAAATAGATTAGCAATATCAAATATACCCCCAGGCAGGAGAACTTTCTGTCCGGGGGTTGCTTTTTAAGTTTCTATAACAAATGCCGGGGTGGGTTTTGTATGTAGATTCTTCGCTAACGCTCAGAATGACAATAACGAGAATTTTTAAAACATAGGTGTCATTCTGAAGCAAAGCTGAAGAATCTCAAAGTCCGACATTAAAAAAAGAGTTCTTTTTAATATCAATTATATATAGTGATTGTTATTCCATAATTCTTTCTGTTTTAATAAGAGAGCTGTCTTCTTCCCGAAGGGCGATGATTGTGTTTTTAATAAGATATGCCTTCGGATCACCAAATGGTGCCACACCAAGGCATATGGCTTTGCTTCCTTCGGCAAAACCAAGATCCATAAGGCGGCGTCTTATGGTGCCGCTGTTTTCCAGACTTTTTATCACAGCACACTCTCCGGGATTCAGACAGCTTAAGTTTTCATTTTCCTTTTTCATTTCAATAACCCCTTTATTATTTATATGAAAAAAGGACTGATTGTGTGAGATAGCTATTGATAAAAAGGCTTTCATAATATATAATAATAAAAAGAAATAATGATTTAAGGGGGACATATCGGTGAATTTTTCTGAATTCAAACGCTATTTAAGCTTTTTTATTCTTGCAGTAGCTATCATAGTTGTTTATAAAACCTTTGATAATCTATCAGGAATTTTTTCTGCGGTGGCTTCATTTTTAAAGCTCACCTCTCCGATAGTATATGCGTTTATAATTGCATTTTTGTTGTATCCGCTTTGTGAGGGAGTTGAAACATTTATTGAAAATAAAATGCCGGATTTCTTTGTTAAAAGAGCAAGGGGAATTTCGGTTATTTCGGTGTATGTGTTTGTTTTTCTTGTTTTGGGCGGATTCCTCTATGCCACCTTGCCCCTTGTGATTGATAATGTTATAGAGTTTTTGAAAACAATACCATCTCTTATTGAAAAAATTGTTTTCCGTATCAATAAAAGCAAATTTATAAATATAGATATTAAAAGTCTTGACAAATACATCGACTTCAAAGAATTCCTCTCTGATAGCGGATGGCTTGATATGGGTATCTACACCTCAAAAATTGTTAGCTTTTCAATGAATTTTGTAAATGTTATTCTTTCCATCATCACATCTGTGTATATTCTTCTTGAAAGAAAGTCCCTTGTTTTAGGTCTGTCTGAGATTGTTTGTGTGTTTGATAAAAAGAACAGACTAGCCATAGTTAAAAAATATCTTAGAAAAGCTGTTGATTTCACCTATAAATATATGTTCTGCATTTTGCTTGATGCGGTAATTGTTTTTTCTATCTGTCTTGTGGTGTTTTTAATAATGGGTATAGATTATGCTCTTGTGCTTGCACTGATGATTGGCATTTTCAATATAGTTCCTCACTTTGGTTCTTTAATAGCATTTATCATTTCGCTCCTTATCACTCTTGTAACCTCAAATCTTTCAACCACCCTGATATTTGCCATTGTTCTCTTTGCTGTTCAGCAGGTAGACGGTAATATTATTCAGCCTCATATCGTTAAAGATAAGCTTGATGTGAGTCCCTTCTGGGTTCTTGTGGGAATCCTTATCGGAGGCGGTTTGTTTGGAATATGGGGAATCCTTTTTGCTGTTCCTGTTTTGGCTGTGTTAAAAACAGTAATCCACGATTTTTTTGAATATCGTCTTGAAAAAGAAAATTTAAAGAAAGTCTGATAAA
>JAFSBJ010000155.1 GCA_017437345.1 Clostridia bacterium
TATCTTTTTATTTATGTGTATGCACTCAAAAAAACATGGTCTGAAAATAAAATTACCGCAAAAACATTTCTTCCAATAGCACATTGTTTTATGGCTTTTGTGGTTTCATTAATACTGATAAACCCAATAGATAGCTATATAGACCAAACAACCAAGTATTTTGGCTTTACCAAAAAAGATTTTTTAGTTGCCCAGGAGCTTGACACCTATGGTGGCTTTCCGGTAGATGGGTCACATTATTTAATTTTGGATTGTTCCCATAACAAAGCAAAAGCCATGAAAATAGTTAAAAATTGGAATAAGCTTCCTTTACTTGAAAATCTTAATTATATTATGTATGGCGAGATTAGAGATGGTTCACCATACGGATATGAGCTAGCACAAGAGGCACATATTCCAAAAATAAAAAAGGGTTATTATTTATTTGAAAATAGGGATGCAGAAAGCAAAGACAGCATAGAGTTAATAGACAAACGCCCGGATCATTTTACAATAGCCATTTATGACTGTGATACCCACAAAATGTATTACTTTAAATTTGATTTATAACACAAAATAGTTAAATAAACATTTGTTCGCTTTAAAACCGGTCGGGGGGATTTTAAATATAATCCCTGACCGGTTTTTACATTTTCCAACATTTTGACTTAATCTGTTGTTTTTTCAACACAGAATAAATCTCTATTGGTTGATTTAATTTTTAGAGATTTATATAATAGAATTAGCAGGAAAGGATTGATGATATGCGCAAACTAAAGAACTACCCTTTAAATGACACCGTAAAAATAGATTCCATATCTCACATGATTGATTTATGCGTTAAAGATGCAGGCGATAAGACTGCCTTTATGTATAAAACAGGAAGAAGCGACGATGTTCACTCTGTTACATACAAAGAATTTTCCGATGATATTCTCGCTCTTGAAAAAGGTATGGCAAAAATGGGAATTAAAAAAACACATATATCAATTATTTCTGAAAACAGCTATAAGTGGATAAATGTGTTTATTGCAGCGCTTAAGTCTGATTCGGTTTTTGTGCCGATTGATAAGGAGCTTCCATTTGATGATGTGCTTTATGTTGCTTCTCACAGCGACTGCAGAGTGCTCTTTTTCTCAAAGAAATATAAAAAATACATTGCAGACATAATGGAAAAGATTCCCGAAATTGAATATTATATTGGTCTTGATGAAGACGAAGATGACGGAAGGATTTTATCCTATAAAAAGCTTGTTGAGCTTGGAAGACAAAATCCCGACACAGAGCTTAATTATGAAAAAGACATAAAGGCTATGAAGATGATTGTTTATACCTCAGGCACAACAGGTCTTGCAAAGGGAGTTATGTTATCTGAGCATAATCTCATAAGCATGATATATAATGGTCTGAGAGTGGCAACTGTTTACTCAAGATGCCTTTCGGTTCTACCCTATCACCACACCTATGAAGCTGTGGCGGGGATACTTGTTTCTATGCATAATCATTCCTGCATCTGCATAAACGAAAATATGAAGGCAGTTGTTAAAAACCTCAGCCTTTATAAGCCCGACTATATGTTTGTTGTTCCGGCAATTTTAGAATTATTTCATAAAAGAATCTGGGCAAATGCAAAAGAAGGCGGAAAAGATAAGCTCTTAAATATTATGATACCTATAAGCAATTTTCTTTTGAGCCTTGGGATAGACATCAGAAAGAAGCTTTTCTCTTCTATCCACAATGCTCTTGGCGGTAATTTTAAAAGCATTATGACAGGAGGAGCGCCTGTTAATCCTGATTTGGGTGATTTCTTCTATTCAATTGGAATTCCTGTGGTAAATGGCTACGGAATAACAGAGTGTTCTCCTCTTATAAGCGGAAACAGAGAAAAATTTAACGACTGGCGTACAGGCGGTATGGTTGTGCCCTGCCTTGATATTAAATTTGACGATATTCAGGAAAGCGGCGATGGTGAGATTGTTGTTAAAGGCGACACCGTTATGATTGGCTATTATAAAGATGAAGAAAAAACAAATGAGGTTTTAAAAGACGGATGGTTCTCCACAGGAGACTACGGAAGAATGAGCGACCTGGGGCAGCTTATAATCACAGGAAGAAAGAAAAACCTTATTGTTTTGACAAATGGCAAAAATATTTTCCCTGAAGAAATTGAAAACTATGTTATGAAGGTTCCTTATATTGCAGAGGCAATTGTTAAATCAGCAAAGGACAAAAACGGAGAAACAGCTCTTATTGCTGAGGTATTTTTAAATGCTGATGAGGTTAAAAAGCTTGACTGCGATGATATTGAGAAAAAGCTCAGAAACGACATCACAGCCGCTTGTGAACCACTTCCGAAATATAAAAAGATTGCAAGAATTGAAATAAGAGATACAGAGTTTGAAAAGACTTCGACAAGAAAGATTAAGAGATAAAAATATAGAATTTTTCTATTCCCTAAAAAACATATACCCCGACTTTTATTTTAAGAGTCGGGGTATATGTTTTTTGTGTGACAACAAACAGAGAATGCATTTAATTGCAATAAAAAAGTGCAACAGCAGAGCCATTGCACCGAAAAATGCAGAGCTCCTTTGTTACCACACAAAATTCACGAACCCAAAAAGCACGCAAAAACAGAGCCTGCATTTTTGCCAAAAGACGGAAAATGCGTGCTGAAAAGGGACTATTGAATTTTGTGTGGTACATTATTTATATCATATATTTTCAAAATTGTCAATCAGGAATACTATCAAATATAGTTATTGAATTACAATAAAATATGTTGTATAATAGTTTTGTTCAAAAAACAGATGAGCCATATCTTCGGTGCATCGTAAACAATGTACCCTACATATAACAATTATAGGCTTGTATGTATTTACCTATTTTAAATTTTAACGGAAGGACATTTCAAATGAAAAAAACAAACAGTTTAAAGGATTTAAAATTATTCGGAAAATATTTTAAACCCTACATACCCATTATCCTTTTAGACTTATTCTTTGCCGCATTATCCACAGTTTGCGAGCTTGTGCTTCCTATGATTGTGAGACATATAACGAATGTGGCAGAGCTTGGCGATGGTTCTCTCTTGCTGTCCATCGTTTTAAGACTTGGGCTTTTATATTTGTTCCTGCGTCTTGTTGACACCTATGCCTGCTATTTTATGTCATATCAGGGGCATGTGGTGGGAGTTAAAATTGAAAGCGATATGAGACGGGATATGTTTTCCCACCTTATGAAGCTTTCCTTTAACTACTATGACAATGCAAAGGTCGGACAGATAATGTCCAGAATTTCAAACGACCTTTTTGATATAACCGAATTTGCCCATCACGGGCCGGAGGAGATTTTTATCTGCTCAATAAAAATAATCGGTTCATTTATTATCTTAAGCTCCGTTAATTTCTGGCTCACTCTTATTATCTTTGCCATACTCCCCATTATGATGCTTTCGGTTATCTTTTTCCGCAAGGGAATGAAAAATGCCTTTAAAAAGCAGAGAGAGCAGATAGGCGAATTAAATTCTCAGGTGGAAGATTGTCTTTTGGGAATAAGAGTGGTTAAAAGCTTTGCCAACGAGGAAAAAGAAGAAGAAAAATTTGAAAAAGGCAATATGGAATTTTTCCGTTCCAAAAAGAATGCCTATGTTTATATGGCAAGGTTTCATTCTTCGACCAGATTTTTTGACGGGATAATGTATGTAGCGGTGCTTATTGCAGGTTCGCTTTTTATGGTGTATAAAAAAATTAATGCTGCAGATTTAATCGCATATTTTCTCTATATCCAGACTCTTATTGCTTCAATAAGACGACTTGTGGAATTTACAGAGCAATTTCAGAGAGGTATAACAGGGATTGAAAGATTTAACGAAATAATGAATGAAACTCCTGATATATTTGACAAGGAAGATGCAATAGAAATTAATTCTCTTGAAGGCGATATTTCATTTAAAGACATTACCTTTTCATATTCCGACAAGGATAGTGAAGTTTTATCTCATATTAACATTGATGTTAAAAAGGGTGACAACATTGCCATTGTGGGGCCATCTGGCGGCGGAAAGACAACGCTATGCAATCTTATTCCAAGGTTTTATGATTTAACCGAAGGCGATATTACAATTGACAAAATATCAATTAAAGATATGAGCCTTAAATCCCTGAGAGATAATATCGGGGTTGTTCAGCAGGATGTGTATCTTTTCAGCGGAACGGTTAGAGAAAATATCACCTATGGCTGCGAAAACGCATCAGACGATGAAATTATTGAAGCTGCAAAAAATGCAGGAGCTCATGATTTTATAATGAGCCTGCCCGATGGATACAACACCTATGTGGGCGAAAGGGGCTTAAAGCTCTCGGGCGGACAAAAGCAAAGAATATCCATTGCAAGAGTATTTCTTAAAAATCCGCCAATTCTTATTCTCGACGAGGCGACAAGCGCTCTTGATAACGAAAGTGAGCTTATTGTTCAGAAATCTCTTGAACGCCTGGCAAAAGGAAGAACCACATTCACAATTGCCCACAGGCTCACAACAATTAAAAATGCAACAAGGATAATTGTGTTGACAGAAGAAGGAATCACAGAAAGCGGAACCCACAAGGAGCTTATCGAAAAAGGCGGAGAGTATTCGAAGTTATATGGAATGTATACATCGCTAAGCTAAAATAGTGAAAAGAGAAA
>JAFSBJ010000156.1 GCA_017437345.1 Clostridia bacterium
ATGAGAAAAATCCAGCTTTTCCATGCACAAATGAACAAGAGTTCCCAAGGCTGCGCCATATATTCTGCCGGAATTTGAAAAATAAGAAGGCTTTTTAAGGTTTATGCTGTCATAGAACATATCCTCTCCCTGAGACTCCGTATTCATTTTCTTTATTTCCGTAACGCTGATATTTCCGGAAACAAGACTGGATTCGGCATAGGGATATTTATAATCCAGAACAGATGAAATTTTATCATAGCTTTCTGTGACACAATCATATTCTTTTTGCCAGTCGTAGGCTTTTTTTGTGTTTTCAGGAAGAGAAAGAGAATTGATATTTATTGTGCTTATGTTAAAATCTATGCCATCTGCATATATAGTTCCCCTGTTCACACCACCAAGATTACATTTTTCGGACCTTGCTGAGGCAAGAAGAATTGTTTCAAGAAAACAAGAGGATTTAAAGACTGTGTAGGGATTGATGTTATAATCCTGAATACTTGCTTTTTTTTCAACCTTATTAAGAAATGACGAACCATTTTTAACAGCACCGGTTATAATAAGCTTATCAACAGCTCTTGTGAGCGCCACATACAACACCCTTAATTCCTCCGATGCTGTTTCATAGCGGATTTTATGCTTGATGGCAACCTTATTAAGGCTTGTCAGCTTATAGCCTTTATCAGCATAAACACTCTCTGCCCCAATTCCCAAATCCTTATGAAAAACCATGGTACCCTTTATATCTTCAAGATTATATCCTTTCCCTGTTCCGGCAAGGATTACAACAGGAAATTCAAGACCTTTGGATTTATGGATACTCATAAGCCTTACAACATCATTATCTTTTCCGATAGTTTTTGCACAATCATCGGATTTTGAGTTTTTAATATTCTCCACATATCTTATAAAGCTGAAGATACCTTTGAAATTGTTGTTTTCAAAATTCTTTGCTTTCTGAACAAGAAAACGAACATTTTCAATACGCATTTTTGAATCTTCGAAAGCTGACAGATACACAAAATAATCTATATCCGACAGTACATAGCTTAAAAACACATCAGTTTCCATATATTTTGACTTCTGATGATAATCTTCAAGCATTGAAATAAATCGCTCCAGCTTTTGTTTTAAAGCATTTTCTGATGATTTTATATAACGCATAATGCATTTATAAAAGCTCAGATTTTTTGAGGTACCCAGTCTTATTTCAAGAAGTTCATTTTCATCGAATGAAAATATGACATTTTTCATAACACTCACAATAGCAATGTCATCATCAGGGTTATCAATAATCTTTAAAAGATTAATTAAAAACTTTATTTCTTCTGCTTCGAAATATCCGTTGCTATCGCAATAAAGCGGAACTGCGAGCCTCGAAAAAACCTTTGAATATGCTCCGACAGATGATTTTGCTCCCCTTAAAAGAATAACAAAATCACTGTAGCTTGCTTCTTTGTATTTTTTCTCTTTAGGATTATATAGCCTGTAGCCTTCATCAACCATCTTTTTTATTTTTTGGGCAATGTGAATAGCCTCCGCTTCGGTTTTATCAATGGTTTTATCTTCGCCACCTAATCCATCGCCAAAATCATTTGAAATATTTATGATGTCAATATCTATTGCATCTGCATCAGGGTTTTCAAATCCAAAGTCACTGCTAGGATTAAGCATTTCTTCTTCGTTATAAATAAGCTCACCACATTCTCTACTCATAAGCTGAGAAAAAACAGAATTTACAAACTTAAGAATTGAAGGTCTGCTGCGGAAATTTGTGCTTAATAATATTTTATTTGACGGATTAACCGTTTTTCCGTCGTAGAGAGTATATGCATCACACATCCTTCTGAAATTAAGCGGATTTGCATCACGGAATTTATATATGCTCTGCTTCATATCACCAACACAAAAAAGATTTGGCTTGTTTCTTATTCTGCCCGATATAAGGCTGAATATTTCATTTTGAATGTTATTACAGTCCTGAAATTCATCAACATAGATTTCATCAAAATCAGCTGACACTGCATAGGCAATATCAGAAGGATTTCCGTCTTCATCTGCAAGAAGGGAAAGAGTCATATGTTCATAATCAGAAAAATCAACAAGGTTTTTCTCCCGTTTCAAGCGGGAAAACTCATCCCCTACCAGTTTAACTGCTTCAACAAGCTTTAAAATATGTGGATATATATTGAGATTATCACTTTTTATATTCTCCGGCGAAAGAATTAAATAGTATTTTAACATATCATCTCTTGCAACAGATTTTGCGTTGTCTCTGCAATCTTTTATTCTCTTTTTCATTACCTCATCCTGGTTTTTAGCCGGAGTTAAGGTGTTATAAGCCATATTTTTTATGCTGTTATAATAATCGTCATATGATACTGCTGAATTTACAATGTTTTCAAGCTGATTTTTTTCATTTACAATGGTTGAAAGCCACACATCACAGGTGCCGCTTTCTTCAATCAGCTTTATTGCCATTTCATATTCCTTTATTGCATATAAAATAGCTAAGCGTACACAGGATACAATAAACCCGGAGGCTGCATCGGAATCTCCAAGATAGCTTTCAGGGAGTTTATCCAGCCAACTACTACTATAGGGCATTGTACGGGAAAAATCATATAGTTCAAGGATTATATTCTCTATGATAAATTCTTTTCCGCCTGCGTAGGCATCGATAAGCTTTATAAAAGCTTCATCTCCATTTGCCAGATATTCATTTACAACATTTGAAACTGCTTCCTTTAAAATAATGCTTATATCCGCTTCGTCACCTGTTTTTACTGAAGGGTCAATACCCAAAAGATAAAAATATTTTTTTATAAGCTCCAGGCAGAAACTATGGATTGTGCAAAAATGGGCATTATTAAGAAGAACAAGCTGCTTCTGAAGGTTTTCGCTGTTATCTTTGGAAAGCTTTTCAAGAATCTTTTTCATAACTCTGTCTCTTATTTCCGATGCAGCGGCGTTTGTATAGGTTACAACAAGGATTCTGTCGATGGATGTGGGGTTGTCACCTGTGAGACGGTTTATTATTCGTTCTGCCATAACAGCAGTTTTTCCCGAGCCTGCAGCGGCTGAAACGATGATATCAGACACAGGAATATCTATGGCATTTTTTTGTGAGCTTGTCCATTCCATTTTTATTCACCGTTCCTTTCGCTGTTTATAAGCTTCCATAATGATTTTTCCTGATATTTTGAAAGTTTTCTGTTTTCATGGTTTTCTTTGTATCTCACACCACAGACAGAAGCATACACACACTTGTCACAAGCTGTGTCACGCCCCAATTCATATGGATTAATCTCAATGTACCCCTCCGACATACTTTCAGCACTATGCTTCATAACGGTTTCAACATGTGATGAAAGTGCTTCAAATTGAGAAAGGGTTGCTTTCTTTTCTTTTTTTATGCTGCCGGGAGAATATGCACAAACAACATCTTCTTCATCAGCAATAAGACCTGTCATCGCATTAAGGCTCATTGTTTCTTCCTTTAGTTGGGCTTCATCAGGATGACCATCAAAGCTTGCAAGAGGGCTATATATTCTGAAATAAAGTGCACCTGCGTGGTGGCTGTGGGGCATTGATTTAACCAGGGTATTAAGATACACAATAAGCTGCACATCAAGCCCATGATACACCTGAGATAAATCAAAGCTTTTGTTGCCGGTTTTATAGTCTACAACTCTTAAAAATGTGCCATTTTCGTTTTCAAATGAATCAGCACGGTCTATTTTTCCGGTTATTTTAAGAGTTTTTCCATTATCAAGCTTAATATTTATCGTGCCATAGCTATCATCACTGAAAACAATTTCATGACCAATCGGTCTGAATGCAGAAGCCACAAGGTGAGACCTTATATTCATAAGAGCTGATATAACAAGCTTTTTGCAAATTTCGAATTTATGCTTTTCACCTTCGGATAATTCATCAGAAAATGCAAACATCTGATGCTTATGTTCTTCAAATAATGGCGCTGCCAGATTTTCAAAATAGCTTTTATCTGTATCCTCTATTTTTACTCCATCGGCTTCCATTTTTTTAAATGTCATTTCAAGAAGAGAATGAACAAAATTTCCTATATCCCTTGCCGCAGGCTCAAAGCTTTTCTTTTCGCTAAGACCTAGCATATATTCAAGATAATAAAGATACCTGCAGGAATTATATTTCTGAATTCTTGAAATGCTTGAATAGAATTCATCTTTAAACAGTCTGTCCATTAGTTCTTTATTAAGCTTAATAACAGGCTCCGATGGTGCAATATAGGAA
>JAFSBJ010000157.1 GCA_017437345.1 Clostridia bacterium
ATCATCTATAAGCGTCGCGGCAAAATAACCTTCCGGACGCTTAAAGGTGCTTCCGGCGCTTGGAAGCTCTATGGGTTGTTTTTCCCTTCTCCTTTGAGAAAGCTCATTCATTGTTTTCCTTATTTCTTCCTTATTGCCTTTTTTAAGCTTGAGAGATGAAGAAATAATTATTTCACCATTGCCGAATCTGCTTTTGCGATATAAAAACTCATGCTCGGTGCGCGTACATTTTTTAACTGTTCCATCCTGGGATATATATTTTGTTGTTACAACAACATCCTTCATTTCTCCGCCATAGGCACCTGCGTTCATAACAATCGCTCCACCAAGGCTGCCGGGAATTCCTGATGCGAATTCAAAGCCTGTAAGGGAATTTTCCAAAGCAAGAGATGCAATGCGGGATAGAAGGGTGCCGGAAAGAGCATAGATTGTATCGTCTATGCAGGAAAGGTGGGAAAAATCCTTTCCAAGGCAAAGAACACATCCCCTTATGCCTTCATCTGAAACAAGCAGATTTGACCCATTGCCAATAACCTCAAAGGGAAGCTTATTTTCGTTTAAAAATTTAATTGCGCCAAGCGCTTCCTCTTCACTTTTGGGTGCTATAAAAACATCTGCCGGGCCGCCGATTTTAAATGAGGTATGATTGCTCATAGGCTCATCGGAAACTGCATTTATCCCGGGGACAGCATCCATTAATGAAGAAATAATTATCTTATTATTTATATCTTTCACAACCTTTATTATTATTTTCCAAGAAACGCGGCACCGACAATACCGGCATCATTACCAAGCTTTGCAACGGTAATTTTGCATGGGGTGATAAAGGAATCTCCATAGGGTTTGCCCTTTATATATTCTTTTATGGGATTTAAAAGGTTATCACCCTGACGGCTTATTCCGCCACCGATAGCAATTACAGATGGCTGGAATATATTTATCATATCAATAATACCTTCGCTTATATATCTGATATAGTTATCAATTACTTCTTTTGCAGTTTTATCGCCTTTTTTTGCTGTGTCGAAAACAAGCTTTCCATTTGACCTGCCGCCATTTTCTTCTATATTTTTTGCAAGAAGAGAATCAGGATTATTTATGGCAGCTCTTTTGCTGTCTCGTATGAGAGCTGTTGCAGAAGCATAACACTCCCAGCAGCCTTCCCTTCCACAGGAGCATTTCTCACCATTCATCATAAGGCGGATATGGCCTATTTCACCTGCAGAGTCATTGGAGCCTGTGTAGAGCTTTTTATTTATTATTATACCTCCGCCAACTCCTGTGCCCAAAGTTACAGCAACAAAATTTTCTATGCTGTCGTCATTTAATGCAAAATACTCCCCAAGAGCAGCGCAGTTTGCATCATTTCCGATATAAACAGGTTTATTTATATATTTCTTAAGTTCTTCAACAACAGGGGCGTTATTAAGGTTAATATTTGCCGTGTAGACAACGACACCGTTTTTATCGTCAACAGAGCCGGGAAAACCTATACCTATTGACTTTATATCGTCAATAGAAATCTTTGCTTCATTTAGTGTTTTAAAAATTAAATCTGCCATATCCTTCATAAGCTCGGTATAATGGCTTTTCTGATTTGTGGCAATTGCGCAGGATTTTAAAATCTTTCCTTCTTCGGTGACAACACCTGCTTTAATTCCTGTTCCGCCAACATCTACTCCGATATAATACATTTTTTATCTCCTATATATTTTTATTCTTCATCATCCTGCCTTGCCATTCCCGACATTACTCTGTTGTTTAAAGCTTCGGCAGCATTATAACCCATTTTCTTCTGACGGTTATTCATTGCTGCAACCTCGATTACAACAGCTAAGTTTCTACCCGGCTTAACAGGAACGGTTATGGAGGGAATGTTTATACCCAGAATTTCTGTATATTCTGTGGTAAGGCCAAGACGGTCATACTGTTTTTTATCCTGCCACAATTCAAGATTAATTATGAAATCTATTTTTTCAACATTCTTTACAGCACCAATACCGAAAATCATTTTGACATCGACTATGCCTATGCCTCTTAACTCTACAAAATGTCTTATAACATCGGGAGCTGAGCCTAAAAGCGAAATATCAGAAACACGCTTTATTTCAACAGCATCATCGGCAACAAGACGGTGACCTCGTTTAACAAGCTCAATTGCCGCTTCGCTTTTTCCAACACCGCTGTCGCCCAAAAGAAGAATACCTTCTCCATATACCTCAACAAGAACACCGTGCATTGTCTGACGGGGAGCTAATTCAACATTTAAAAATGCTATAAGAGCACTTATAAAACGCGATGTGGTAACATCTGTTCTCAAAACAGGGGTATTATATTTTTCGGCAACCTCAAGCATTTCGGGAGGCACATCAATATTTCTTGTTATGATAACACAGGGGATTTTCTTTTCGAAAAGTCTTTCCAGAGAAGCACTCCTTTCTTCACCTGACATCTTTTCAAGATATGAAATTCAACCCTTCCCATTACCTGAATACGGTTATTATAGAAATAGTCGAAAAATCCGGCAATCTGAAGACCGGGACGGTTCAGCTCGTTTGTAACTATTTTAATCTTTTCATATTTTTCAAAAGTATATACAGGTTCGAGCTTGAATTCACTGACTATTTTTCCAAGTTCAACGCTGAATGTATAATCTTCCATAGGGCACCTCCAATTTGTTTTCATATATTATACACTATTTTTATGTAAAATTAAATAGTTTTATCTAAATTTCTTTTTAATTTTGCTAAAAAGTAACAGAATTTTGATAAATAGAAAAAAATTTCAAAAATTGCTTGCAATATTCTTTTTTTTCTGATATAATAACTTTTGTTTTATGAATGGGTAAATTATTTAGGAGGTGCATATAAATGGCTAAATGCGAAATTTGTGGAAAAGGTGTTGCTTTTGGTATAAAAGTCAGCCACTCACACAGAAGATCAAACAGAACATGGAAAGCTAATGTAAGAAGCGTTAAAGCTCTTATCAATGGTACTCCCAAAAGAGTTAACGTTTGCACAAGCTGCCTTCGTTCAAACAAGGTTACAAGAGCTGTCTGATTAACCTCCAAAAACCTTTGCTTTGCAGCTTTTAAGGTTATGGATTAGTTGATAGATTGCTTGCTTGCAAGGCAAGGTAACACAATTTAAAGATAAACCCCAACCGGTTTCGGTTGGGGTTTGTTTATTTTAAAAAAGAGAAAAGATAAGAGATAAAAGTGAATAGAAACGGTTGAAATCCGCTTTAAAAGCGGATTTCTTCATTTTCTATTATCTCTTCGTTATTCTCTATTCTCTTATTCTACTCTACAGTCACAGACTTAGCAAGATTTCTCGGCTTATCAATATCACAGCCCCGCTCAAGGGCTGCATAGTAGGTTAGAAAATGAGCAGGAATTATTGAAACCAAAGGAGATAAAAATTCGTGGACATCATCTATAACTATTGCATCCTTATGGGATGAAATCCCTTTAAGTGATACACACAAAACATTTGCCCCCCTTGCCTTTACTTCTTTAATATTGCCCCTTGTATTAAGACCGATGTTTTCCTGAGTTACAATTGCTATAACAGGTGTCCCCTTTTCAACAAGGGCAATGGTGCCATGCTTTAATTCGCCTGCGGCAAAGCCTTCGGTGTGGATATAGGAAATTTCTTTAAGCTTAAGGCTGGCTTCAAGAGATGAATAATAGTCAAGGCCTCTGCCAATATAGAAGCAATGCTCTTTATCCAAAAGATAATCATGGGCAAGGGATTTATATTTTTCCTTTTCTAGGCACAGTCCGTCCATCACATTTGCCACTATACTAAGCTCTCTGTGGAGATTTATTGCAATCTGGTTTTTAACAGAAACAGCTATAATTGCCATAAGGGCAAGCTGGGCTGTGTAGGCTTTTGTGGAAGCAACTGCGATTTCTGCTCCGGCATAGAGAAGAAGGGTGTGGTCTGATTCTCTTGAAAGAGTTGAACCGGGAACATTTGTTACTGCAATGCTTTTATAGCCCATTTCCTTTATTTTAACAAGAACAGCTCTTGAATCAGCTGTCTCGCCACTCTGAGAGATGAAAATAAACAGAGGCTTTTTGCTAAGGCGGGGCATGGTTGCCGCAAATTCACTTGCTATATAGGCATCTGCCGCCTTGCCTGCTATTTTTTCAAGATAATATTTTCCAACAAGGCCTGCGTGGTAACTTGTGCCGCAAGCTATGATATATATTTTATCAGCTTTTTTTATTGCGTCTGATATTTCAGGGTTGATTTTAAGCTCACCTTCAGATGATGTGTATTTTTTTATTATCCTTCTTATAACAGATGGCTGTTCTTCAATTTCTTTAAGCATATAATGAGGGTATGCCCCTTTTCCAATATCTTGTGCATCTATATGAGCCAAGAAAGGCTCTTTTTTTACGGGTTTTCCATAGGATGTAAAAATATTTATGCTTTCACCTGTGATGACAGCAAATTCTTTATCGGATATTTCATAGAATGTGTTTGTTTTTTCAAGCATTGCCATGGCATCGCTGCCTATCATATTAAATCCGTCGCCTTTTCCTATAAGAAGGGGCGACTTATTTTTTATTGCATATATTCTGTCGGGATTTAAAAGATCTATTATTCCAAGAGCATAGGAGCCATCTAATTCAGCTATGATATGTTTTATGGCGGATATAACATCTTCACCTTCAGAAACAAATTTTTCTAATAGAAGAACTATCACCTCTGTGTCGGTTTTGCTTTTAAATTCTGCTGTTTTCAAATATTTCTTTTTAAGCTCAAGTTCATTTTCTATTATTCCATTATGAACAAGGGCAAATCTTTCGCTCCGATGGGGATGGGCGTTTTCCAGGCTCGGTTTGCCATGGGTTGCCCAACGGGTGTGACCGATGCCGATATTACCCTCTGTTTTTTCTCCGGATGCTGTTTCATTTTTTAAATTTTCAAGGCCGCCAACAGCTTTGAAAATAGCAAATTTATCATTTTCAACTGTTGCAATCCCAGCTGAATCATAACCTCTGTATTCAAGACGGGAAAGACCGGAAATCAAAACCGGACCCGCCTTTTCATTTCCAATATAACCCACTATTCCACACATATATATTTCTCCTTTACAGATTTGATATAAACTAATACATATTTTAGCAAAAATTATTTTTATTTCTACAAAGTCTGATTGTCATTATTTTGCCAATATTTTTTCACATTATCCTAAGCAATAGCATATATATATTAAAAGAAAGGTTGTGTCTCAATGAATTCAAGCGGAAAAGATGATATCTTAAAAAATCTTATAAACAGTATTGAAAAAGGCAATATTCCAAAAGGGAACATCACCGAAAACAATCTGAGAGAAAAAATTAAAAGCGTGAATAAAGATGAGGTTATAAGAAAGCTTCAGAGCATGGGGCTTAGAAACGCCGCAAGGATGCTTGAGAATATGTCGGACGAAGAAATTTTAAAAGAAGCTTTAAATAATCCGGCAATACTCAAAAAGCTTAATTCTTTGCTTAAATAAGGAGGGGTATTATGGCGGATGATATGACAGGAAAAATAAAAGATATTTTAAATAATCCTGAAATGATGAATATGCTTTCATCCCTTATCGGTTCAGATGGTGAACGCAGGCAAAGCCCGACAGATATAAGCCCTGATATAAGCAGTATGATTTCAGGGCTGAGCTTTGATAATGACAAAAGAATTAATCTTTTGAATGCACTCAAGCCATATATGAAGGGAAACAAATCATCAAATATTGACAAAGCTATTAAAATGATTAAGCTGACAAAGCTAAGCTCGATTATTAAAGATTTATGAGGGGTGCTTTATGTATAAAAGGTATTACGACGGTTACAGCGGACGGAATGTGTCGAGAAACGACGGAGAGATTGTGGTTCCCGAAAATATCTCCACTGCTCCCGAAACAAACTCTTTGCCTTTAGCAGAGCAGGATGTATGCAATGATATTTCTGTCACATCAAGCTGCGACAAGAAGAACTTTTTAAACCTTCCCTGCGACATTGACGACCTGATACTTATTGGAATCTTAATATTTGTCCTTATGGGGAATTCCAAGGGCGACGACGATGGTGGAAATGATATTTTGTCACTTATCATACTTGGAATTATTCTTTTTTCGGATATTCTCTGATTGACATAAAACAGAATAGAGTGTATAATAAATCCAACATAGTGTTGGATTTATTTTTTCATACGGAAGTGATATGATGAAAACGAACAGAAGAGTTAAAATGACAAAAATGCTAATAAAAGAAGCTTTTGTTAGTCTTATTGAAAAAAGTCCTTTAAATAAAATAACGGTTAAGCAAATCTGCGAAAATGCAGATGTTAACCGTTCTACCTTTTATGCTCACTACAGCGATCAATACGCGCTTTTTGATGAAATTCAGGAGGATATTATAAATATCACACCAAAGGTAAGTCTTTATGAAAAAGGGCCTATTTTAAAAAACCTTACAAGCTTTTTTGAATTTA